>SIAG01000060.1 GCA_009691925.1 Planctomycetaceae bacterium | reverse complement strand
GCGAGCGTGAAGACGAGAACGAGCGCGAGGCGAACGGGGGCATGCATCGACACGACTCCTTGAGGCGCTGCTGGGGGACGCTACTTGAGAACGCTGCTTGAGGGCGCTGCCGGAGCCGCCGTGAGATTGGCCCGCCCCCGAGCCGGGAGCATACTCGATCGAAAGCCGAAGCCTGCATCGAGCGACGGGATGTTGCCCCCCCGGCGGGAGACGAGGTCAGACCTCGACGAGGTCGAAGTCGAGCCCACCGAAATCGTTGGCACGGCTCTCGAGACGGAAGCTGCACCCCATCACATCGGATCGCTGGGCGCCGCGCTCCTCGCCAACCGGCTCAAACGCCGTCTCGCCACGGCGATGGATCACGAACGAGACCGGATCCCGCCGCGCATCGAGGAGCCACAGCTCCCGAACCCCCGCGGCGTGATACGCCCCCGGCAACCGCTGCGTGTCTTTGACGACGGAGGTGTCGCTGACGATCTCCACGATCAGATCCGCAGCCCCCTCGATCTCCACGAATCGCCCCGGCTCACCGCTGCTCTTCGGCACGAGCCGGGCCAGTCCCCGGTCGATCGCGTCGTGGGAGACGAACACGACGTCAGGCTCGACCGACAGCTCGGCACGGGGGCAGACGACCCTCGTCGAATCGATGATCAGGAGGCCCGTGGCGTGTTTCTTGACGCGCCGCTGAAGGACCGCCGCCACTTCGGCCTTGAGGACGCCGTGGCAGAAAATGTCTTCCGGCGACATGTCGACCTCGATCGTTCCAGAGACATAGTCAATGCGCCCCGATGCCGGAAAGATGGGCGAAGCCGCCCAGATGCGGAAGTCCTCGAGGCGCACCGAGCCCAGAGGCACCTCGACACGATCTTCGAAGATCACGGTGGCCACGACGTCACTCCTGCCGAAGTTTGTAGGTGCCTACCTGCTCGCGATCAAGCTTTTCCCGGCCGAGCTGGACCGGACTCCGGCCCCCGTGGCTCCAGGGCCTTGCGGAGGTCGTCCCAGGCCATCGGCACCCAGGGCACGGCGTCGGGGAGCGAGATCAGCGGTCGCCCGGCAAGGCCATCGCTGCCGAGGGCGTCGAGCTCCCGATCGACGATGCTGCCGAGACGGTCGAGCCAATCGGGGACCTCGACCCCCGAGCCCCCCGCTACGCCGATGAACGAGCTGGCCCGCGCTTCAAAGCGGGCCCCGGCCCCGTTGTCGAGGGCGCTTGCAAGCTCGCCGACGGCCGGCGCGACAAGGGCTTCGAGCTCGTCCTGCTCGAGGACGGCCGTGAACGGACGGCTGACCCGATCGGCGATGCACGCCAGACGAACGCCCCACTGGGCTTCGAGCTTCTTGAGCTTGTCAACAAGCTCCGCAGCGGTCTCCTGCGTCTCGTCGCGCATTCTCCCGCGCCACGCCTCGGCCGCCTCCGGCATCCCCTGCCGGGCGAGGACCCGGTGGGCCATGTTGACCGGCCGGAGCGTCCAGGCGATTCGCTCATACTCCGCTTTCAGCCGGAGGAAGTCGAGGAGGATGTGGAGGCATTCCCCCCGATCCGATTGCGTCGTCGTTGAGTTCCAGTCGCGGTATTCGGCATGGTTCTCCGCGATGCACTCAAGCGCCAGCCGCATCCGCGCCGAGGCCTGCTTCAAGAGGAGCGAGCCGTTGCCAAGGGCCGCAATCAGTGCCCGCGGCCGCGGCGGCCCACCACGCTCGGGGAGATCGTTGCCGTGGCGGTCGACGAGATCCTCGAGCCAACGGCGGACTCCCCCGCGCAGGATGCCGCGGAGCGATGGCGGGGAGAGGAGATGCTGCGTGAACAGCCCCGCGCCATACGCTTCGATGAACTCCCGCAGCGCCGTGAACGCCCGCGGATCGCGAACGCGCTCGAGGACCGACAGCCGCAATTGGCGGGCGTGGGTCATCCAGGTGTCGAGGAGCCGCGGAACGAGGAGCGAGAGCCCGTCTAGGATCCGCTCGGTGACGACCGAGCCGGCGGGAACGCTGCCGTCGGGACCGGGGGCGCGGGCACTGACGACGATCCGCTCGGCCAGCGCCGTCGTCGCCGCCTCGAACACCCGATCAAACTCACTCACGCTCGCCGCCCCCTGGGGCCGCCGGCTCTCGAGCGCCTTGGCGAGATGGACGACCGCGGAGGTTTCGGCCACGAGGCCGAGCCGCGGCAGGCTCGAGGCGAGCCGTTCGAGGAGCCGCTCGCGGGCCCGGGCGCGGACGATGCGGTCGGGGCGACCGCCGCGCGACAGTGGCACATAGAGCACCGGTTGGCCAACGAGCTTTCCGCGGACAACCTCGAGCCAGTGGCGGGCCGTGGTGGCATCGCCAGCGAGGATCGCGGCGAGGAGTCGCCCGACCGCCCCCTTCGTCGAGCCGGCCACAGGGGGCGGGGCCGATGTCGACCCGGCCGGGCGGGGCGCGACGCCGGCATGGAGCCGGGCCGAGAGCATCCACAAGGTTTCCGTCGCCTGGACGGCGGCATCGACAAGATGCTCGGCGGCGGCGTCGCGCTGCCAGCGGAGCCGGTCGTATTCCGCCGGCGGCATCCCCGGCGGAGGTGCCGGATCGGATCCCGCGATCGTTCCCGCCGCCCGAACAAACGTCCGCCGCAGGCGGCGCAGATGATGCCGCCAGGCCTTCGCCGAGTCGATCTCGGCCGCCGTCGCGACGCCACCGTCGGCGACATCGGCGGCAATGACCGTCGTCACGGCCTGCCGCAGAAGCCGGAACAGCCCCCCGAGGAACTCTGCCGCATGTTCGATCTCGCCGACCCCGCCCACTGATGTGCCGCCGGCCCCCTCGACGTCGAGCATCCCGCCGTCGATGCCGTCGTCGGTCGAGTCGCGCCACGTAAAAGTCTCGTAGGCGGCAGCGACGCTCTCTTCAGACCCGGGCGTCTCGTCGTCGCGGTCGTCGTCGCTATCGACAGCGCCATCGTCGCGCCGGGGGCGACGGCGCGGCTCGGGGCGCTGGGCGAAGCGTTCGATGCAATCGGCAACGGAGGTCGTGTTGGCCTCGATGAGCTCGAGAAACCGGCGGACACGGTTGCGCCCCACGGCGGAGCGGTCGGCCACAGCCAGCGCCAGCCACTTCGCCGCCGCCGCCAGCCAGACCGTCCCGAGCCGCTCCACCTCGACCCCTTCCAGGAGCGAGGCCCAGTGGACGAGCAGCCCCATCGCGCCATCGAGATCCCCTTCCCGGAGAAGCGCCTCGGCGGCATGGGCGTGGCTGCGCGGCGAGGAGAACTCGGCCACCTCGGTGCGCCAGAAGCCGGCGGGGGGCGGTGAGGGGGCCGTCTCGCGGCGGCGGCCGAGAGCGCCGATCACCTCGCGCGAGGAGACGAGCATCTCACGGCCGGAGAGATGGGGGACACCGCTGACGGTCGTGGTGGCATGCCGATCCCACCAGCCGGCAAGGCGCTCGCAGGCGGCGCCAGCGCGGGCGGCCAGCGCCGCGGGGCCGTCGACGCTCGCGGCCCGCCAAGCGGCGGCATAGCCATCGAGGATCGAGCCGACCGTCGAGACAAGATCATCGACGCGCGGATCGGGGAGGCTCTCCCCGCCCGGCTCATGGAGCGGAAACTGCCCCGAGAGGCCGAGGATGTTCCAGGGATCGACCGCCGCGCCGCAGCCGACGGCGCGGAAGAGCAGCTCTGTCGCCTCGTCGAGATCGTCGAGGGCCCCGGCGGCGCCCCTGGCGGCCCCGCCGCGGCGGACGGCCGCTTGGGCGGCGACGACCCGGCTCGTGATCCGGGCGAACATCCGCGCCGAGGCGGCCGGCACGAGCGCCGCCATCCGCGCCGCCCCCTCGGCTCGCCCCAGCCGCGCAAAGACACCGGCCAATGCCACCGCCTCCACCTGGCGGGCACGGCGGCTGGCGAGGAGGGCGTTGATATGCCGGCGGACGCCCCCGAAGGGCTGCCGGAGCCGCTCCACCTCGACCTCGAGTCGGCGGCGGTGATCAGGCTCGAGGCGCGACAGCATCCACCGATAGAACTCGTCGCGGTAGCCGGCGATCCGGGGGAGGAGCTCGGAGAGCGGGGCGGCGGCCTGATGGGCGCCGGGACCGTGGCCAGAGAGCCCCGACGCCATGAGCATGACGCCGGCGAGGACGGCGGCCGACTCGAGCCGGAGCTCCGCGACCGACCGGGTGTCGGCGCCCGCCGCGGACGCTCCCGCGGCCTCGGGCCAGGAGAGGATGCCGTCGAGGGTCGCCTGCTGGACGACCATCCGGCGATAGCGGCCGCGCTCGTCGATCCGGGTCGGATCCCAGAGCCCGAAGAGATAGTTCGGGCGGCTGGCGGCGGGATGGAGGAAGTCGAAGGCGCGCGGATCGATCGACAGCTCCTCGAGGGCCTCGAGGTCGAAATCGGCCTGCGCAAGAAGCGTGTCGGGAGCGGAGGCGAGGATGGCGACGGCCCGGGCGACGAGCTCGCCATACCGGCCATGGGCGGGCCCGACCCCGGCCACCCACAGCGGCACCGGCCGGACGCGTTCGTGGGGATAGGGTTCAGAAAGCCGACCGTTCTCGAGGACGGCGACGGGGCGCCAACCGACGTAGTCGTCGAGGCGCCCGATCGCCTCCTCGACGACGCCCGCGGCCGACGGGCCACCGGCAAGGAGAACGGCCTGGGCGACGGCCATGATCGAAAACGGCCGCTCCAGCGCCCCGGCGGGCTGATGCTCGAGGAGGTCGCTGTGAAACCGGCGATAGCCCGGCAGAACCTCGTCAAACACCATCCCGATCAAGCCGCGGGCCTGGCCGGCATCGCGGAAGGCAGGCTCGGTTGCCTCCAGCTCCGCGAGGCGCTGCCGCAGCAGTGCCGCGACGTCCGCGGCCGAATCGGCCCTTTCCCCCTCCGGCTCGGCGGCGGCAAACAGATCGGAACAGGCCCGCCAGACGGCAGGATCAAAGGCCCCCGCGGAGAAATTGAGATACCCGAGGAGGAGCGCGGCTGGATCGGAGGAACGCGACGGTTTCGGGGCGATCGACATCGACAGGCGTCCTACGGATCCCCCCGGCCATCGCGGGGTGTGGCGGCAAACCGCCATCGTACCAGCGGGGCGTGTCTGGCGTCGGTGCGGAGGGGGGGGCGGCGGCGGCACGACCGGCAGAGGCGCTCCGACCGCCATTCCCACGACCGTCGGCCGCCCCCCGGGGAGCTGGCGCCAGCTACCGGGCCAAATCCCGGGGGTATGGTTGCACAGAGCGGTGTTCTGGGGTGGTGTGCCAGAGGTGGTGCGCCGGGAGTGGTGGTCTGTTCGGGAGTTCGCTGCGATGCGTAGCCTGTCCGTCCTTCGGTCCTGGTCGGTACCGGCGGTATTTTCCGCCCTGACCCTGGTCACCACGCTCGGTCTCCCGGCACCTGCCGCCTCCGCCGGCGGGATCTGCGGGACGCTCGCCGACGAGCTGACGGCCGAACGGGCCGGGCTCGAACTGGAATGGATGGTCTCCCTGCCGATCGATCACACCCAAGGTGGGATCGAGCATGTCGTCATTGACGACGACTTCGTGATCGTGCAGGCCGGTGACGGTGGCGTGCATGCCATCCACACCGGGCCGGTGACGCCCGACGGCCGCTGCAACCCCCAGGTGATCTGGTCGACCCATCTCGGGTCGCCGGGGCAGCCGATCGTGACGGCATCGGTGGGGCCGGAGCTCGTCCTCGTGCCGCGTGGCAACGAGCTCTACGCCCTCGAGCGCTCCACCGGCCAGGTCCGCTGGCAGCAGCATCTCGGGAAGTCGCCGATCGCCGGTGGGGCCGTGGTGGGCGAGTGGGTTTACCAGCCCGAGGGCGCGGCGACGGTCCTGCGGCTGCCGACCAACCCCTACCGCGACACCGGCGTCGGCCCGACCTCGGCCGACTCGCGGACGGGGGCCCGGAAGGCCGGTGCCCGCCGCGCCGACAAGGCCGCGGCCGATGCCGCCACCGGCAAGGGAAAGCCGGTGTCGTCGCTGACTTCCGCCCAGAAGCGCGCCCGGATGGACGCCACGGAGAGTCTCAGGCCCCTCGCCCTCAACGGCGGCGGGATCATCGAGCGCCCGATGATCGCCTTTGGCACCGGCGTCATCTGGACGGCTCGCGACGGCACACTCACCTCGCTCCAGCAGGGCGATCGCGATTGGCAGCGGAACGAGTTTTACCTCGACAGCCCGCAGGCCGGCCCGCTCGCCACGCGCGGCACCGCGATCTTCGCCACGACGACCAACCGCGATCTGGCCCGGATCGACTCGCTCGACGCTGGGGCCGAATTGCGCGTCAATTGGCGCGTGCTCCTCGACGGCCAGCCGGAGGAGGATGGCCCGTTCGTGGCCGGCGACCGGGTCGTTGTCTCCTTGGGCGACAAGGGGCTCCGCTGCTATTCGACCGAAACCGGCGAGCTCCTCTGGGTCAATGCCTGCCCGGGGGAGATCCTGGCGGTGATGGGGGAGCGGATTTGGGTCCGCGACCGGACGAGCCACCTCTCCTCGATCGATCTGGTCACAGGCGAAGCACTCAAGCAGTATTGCTTCGGCGCCTTCGACCGTCTCGTCGTCAATCACCAGACTGACCGGCTGATCCTCGCCAGCCCTTCCGGCACGCTGGTCAGTCTGAAGGCGAAGGGGGCCGAGGCGCCGAAGGCATGGAGCGATCTCCAGCCTCTTCCGGAGCCGGAAGTCGACGCGAAGCCGACCCGTCCGGCCCCGCAGCCGAATCCTCCCGAGCATCTGCAAAACAAGCCCAACGCCTTCGATGACGAACCGGCCGACGAAGCCGCCGACGAACCGATGGACGAAGAAGCCCCGGCCGACGCCGACTTCGGCGCCGAGCCGGGCATGGAAGACGAGCCCCCGGCCGACGACGCCAGCGGCGAAGACCCGTTCAACGCCCGCGACTCGTGAGCCGGGGCGGCGGTCGCTCGCCGCCTCGCGGAGGTTTGAAACGATGTGGTTCACGATCGTTGGCGAGATTCGCGACATCGAGCCCATTGCCCTTGGCCGATCGGTGCGGGTGCGGCTTCGGCTCCGCAAGTCGTACGGCGGCCTTCGTTGGCGAAAGCTCAAGGGGGTCGCGGAGGTGCGGCTCCCGAATGGCACGCGTCGATTGGCCGAAGTACATTGGCACGAAGCGCATGGAATCGGACGGCGTGAGCTCAAGATCAAGCGTTTCGTGAAGGCGTAGCCATGCAAAAACAACCTCATTTTGCGATCTGCGTCCGCAACACGGGCGTCCCTGCCTCGCTCGAACTGCGCAAGGTCTACCGCCTCGTCGCAGACGCCGCCGCCGCCGCCGAAGGCCTCGTCCGCGTGGTCGACGAGTCGGGCCAGGACTACCTCTACCCGGACAACTTCTTCGTCCCGATCGAGGTGCCGAAGGCAGCGGTCCGAGCGTTCAGCAAACGTTCGGCCTGACCGGTCGCCGGATCAGATGGTGGAACGGATCCAGTGGCACTGCAGGGGCCGTGGGCTCCGTTGAGGCTCCGGCGTTGGTGGCTAGCGCTTTTTCTTCAGGCATGCTTCGATGGACGTGATCGGCATCGATCTCTCCGGTCCCTGCAACGCGGCAGACACCGCGGTCGCGGCCTTCCGGGCAAATGGTCGCAGGCTCGTGTTGCAGGAGCGCCTCGTCGGCGCTGACGATGCCGCGATCGCAGCGCTCATGGCACGGGCCAGGCCCGACGCTGATCTGGCCGTCGGCCTCGACGCCCCCCTCTCCTACAACGACGGCGGCGGTGATCGTCCTGCCGATCGGCTCCTTCGCGCGCGGGCCGTGGCTGCGGGGCTGCCCTCCGGCACGGTCATGCCGCCGACGCTCACGAGGATGGCCTACCTGACGCTGCGGGGGATCACCGTCGCCCGGATCGCGGCGACGATCAGTGGTGCGCGAGCCAGGATCGTCGAGGTCCATCCGGGGGCGGCCTGCGTGCTGCGCGGGGCGCCGGCGGGAATCGTGCGTGCGCTTAAATCAAGCGCAGCGGCGCGGCAGCAACTTCTCAACTGGCTCGAGGGTGCGGGTCTGGAGGGAATTGGCAGCGGCCCTGATCCGGGCGATCACTTCGTCGCCGCCTGCGCCGCGGCCCTCGCAGCGTGGAAGTGGTCGCTCGGCGCTCCGGCTTGGATCCATCCTGCCGATCCGCCGTGGCATCCCTATGACATGGCTTGTTGACCGTCGGCCACGGGCAACCCCGGCGACGCCGCGATTCTCGCAGGCCCTATGGATGCGAGCCGGCCGACCTTCGCGATGACTGATCAACCACCTCGCTGCCTACGAATCGAGGGAATGGCGGCGAGCCCAATGACCGAGGCTCGCTGGATTTGACGGCTGGACACTTCTCTTGTGCCGCGTTCGCGTTCAGCGGCTCAAGGTATGCTAGAGGCACTTCTCCGGTACCGTCGACCGACTGGACTGTCCTTTCCATGCCGCCTCCTCGCTACCTCCAGCAAATCTCGCTGAAGGGCTACAAGTCGATCGATTCGCTGGAGAGCCTACCTCTCAACGCGGGGCTCAACGTTCTCATCGGGGCCAATGGTTCAGGCAAGTCGAACTTCATTCGTTTTTTCGACCTGTTGCGGAACATCGCCGATCCGACGAAGGGGTTGCAGAACTACGTCGCCCAGCATGGCGACGCTGACGCCTTTCTGTTTCGTGGCATGAAGATCACGCCCGAGTTTCAGGCGAAGCTCGCGTTCGGATCCAACCGATATGAGTTCACGCTCAAAGCCGCCGACGATCGCTCTCTCTTCTTTGCCAGCGAACAAGCACCTTTCCAAGGAAACTACGGCCCAACTTGGAACGACTTGGGGGGAGGGCACCGGGAGTCACTGATCCTGCGGGACACGTCACCTGCCCGAACGAACAGCATCAAGTGGGCACGTGAAACGATCGCTTCCTGGCGCTCCTACCACTTCCACGATACCTCCGCGAACGCGCCCATGATGGGGCGCTGCAACGTGTACGACCATGCGACGTTGCACGGGGATGCCTCGAACATCGCCGCGGTCCTCAAGTCGATGGAGACAAACGCGCCGGAACGGCTCAATCGGATCGTCGAGGCCATTCGGCTGATCGCACCCTTTTTTGGTGGATTCGTCTTGAAGGAAATCGCCGCCGACCAGACGCGATTGTTTTGGAAGGATCGTTATTGTGATCTCCTCTACGACCCAACCCAGTTTTCGGATGGCACCGCCCGCTTCGCATGCTTGGCGACCCTCCTCCTCGGAGACCCGCAGGCGGCGACGATCGTCATTGATGAGCCCGAACTCGGCCTTCATCCCTACGCGATCAAGCTGCTGGCGAGCATGCTGAAGGAAGCGGCCGACTCGGTGCAGATCATCCTCTCCACCCAATCAACGCTTCTCTTGGATGAAATGGATCCCGAGAACGTCATCGTTGTCGATCAGATTGAAGGCAAATCCTTGCTGCGGCGATTGGATGGTGACGGCCTTGATGCTTGGCTCGAGGAGTACACGCTCGGCCAACTGTGGGAAAAGAACGACCTCGGAGGCGTTCCACGGTGACGGACCGCGTCCGGCTCATCATCTCGGTCGAGGGGCCCACCGAGCAGTCATTCGCCAGCCAAGTGCTCTCGCCTCACCTCGCAGGCTTTGGCGTGGACGCGACAGCCCGATTGCTTTTCACCAACCGCAAACTCCGCAAGCGGGGCGGCGTTCGGAACTACGCCAAAGTCAGCGATGACATCCGATGCTTGATGCAGGAGCAGAAAGACACAGCCGTTCGATTCACGACGATGCTCGATCTTTACGCACTGCCCGGTGATTTTCCGGCCTTCGCTGCTGCCGCATCCCTTCATCAGGCCATCGCGCGCGTCGCGGCACTCGAGCAGGCCCTAGCAGCGGATTTGGGTGACCGCCGTTTCGTCCCATACATCCAGCTTCATGAGTTCGAGGCACTTCTTTTTTGCGATCTCGACCAACTCGTTCCGCGGATTGTAGGGTGTGGGCGGGGCGTTCAAAACCTCAAGGACGAAGTGGGCGACACCCCGCCGGAAGACATCAACGACGGGCCCCTGACGGCACCCAGCAAACGCATCATCCAGCATGTGCCGAGGTACGAGACGGTCAAGGTGAGAGTAGGCGCGACCGCTGCCGGCGCCATCGGGTTAGCGAGCCTGCGCGAGAATTGCCCACACTTCGACGCGTGGGTCTCCAACCTGGAGCGGCTTTCGTTCGACCTTTGACGATTCGGGGGCCGTTTTTGGATCGTTCTTCAGCATTCAGCTCGGAGTGATATTGTCGCTGATGGACGATCGTAGTGCTGACGAAGCAGGGCAACGCCTTCTGGGACTGAAAAAAGGTGCCTGCCACCGAATCCAGGGGATCCGACCGCGCACAATCACCCAGCTTCCCTGGATTTCGCGGCTGGCACCTTTTTTGTCTCCTCGAAGGTGGCGAGCACTCTGGCGATCACGCCGGTCAACGACGCGCCGAGCGTGTTCGCCCCGAAGTCGTTCACGGTCACCGAAGATGTGAAGGGCAATCTCCGCTGGCCGGCCGCTTCGACGCCGTTTGCCGACATCGACTCCCCGCGGCTCACCGTCACGCTGTCGGTCGCCGACGGCACGATCACGGCCGCCAGCACGGCGGCAGTCATGATCGGCGGCAACACCACGGCCAGGACCTTCACGGCAACACCGGCGGCACTCAACGCCTACTTCAAGGCGCTGGGAACCATCGGCTACACGACAGCGCTCGACAACACCATTCCCCGCACGCTGACGACGACCGTTTCCGACGGCGCGTTGTCGACGTCTGCGTCGACGACCATCGCCATCACGCCTGTCAACGACGCGCCGACGATGAATCTGGCGGCGGCCCTCGGCGGCGGCAAGATCGGCACCCCGTACGAAATAACGTATGAGACGCTGCGAACCGCGCTCAATGCGGCAGACGACGGGACGGCCGCGCCGACGCTGGTGATCCAGGCGATCAAGTCGGGATCGCTGCAGAAGTGGAGCGGAACTGCGTGGGTGAACGTGGCAACGGCCGCTGGTGTGCCACAGCGATCCTTGTCGTTGTCTGAAGGCCAGAAGATCCGCTGGCTGCCCCCTGCCGGAGTCTCCGGCGCCCAACAGGTATTTGACGTGAAGGCCCGGGATGGATTGCTCTACTCCACCACGACGGCGAAAGTCACCATCTCCCTGGCGCAGGCGTGAGGATGCAATAAGGAGCGGCGCTGGATTTGGCAACTGGCACCGATTTCCTCCCGCTCTTCAGAGTCGATCACGGTGCTGACGAAGCAGGACGACGAACCCCGGGAGGCCACCTCTCTCGAGCTTGTCGAGGTATTGACCAGCGTCGTGCGGCCACTTCTTCAGGCTCTCACGGTCATCCTTAACCGCCGCACAGACCGCGTCTGCCGAGAGATCGAACTGGGCTTGAAGGAAAGCGTCCGGGTGGATCGCTTCGACGTGGTGCGGGTGAAGTTGCCCTGCAGGGAAATCCTTCAGGTTAAACGTGACGATGGCGTCCGCATGGCCAACGATCGCGGCGGCAAGCACATGCCTGTCATCGGGGTCGGGCAGCACGAGCGACTCGATCAGCGATTCGTGGCCCGTGACGATTGAATCGAGAACGTAGGCATCCATGAGATCGCGAGTTCGCGCGACCTGTTCCAGGGTAACGTCCGGGTAGTCACGGAGCACGTTCCGCATCCCCTCCTCGTGGATCAGATTTGTCCATCGCGCGCGGTAGAGACCGGTTATCGCCAGTCGCATCAACAGACTTCGAAGCCGCGATGGATAGAGCACACACGAGTCGAGATACCCTTGAACGTCGACATGGTCAGTCGAATCCGAGCTCCTGGTCGAGCGCCGACAACGCATCGATCGCCTCGTGCCGCCGCCGCTCCATCGTGTGCTTGTAGTCCATCAAATCAGAAAACCGCACCCGACGGTGCGTTCCGACCATGCGGTGCGGAATCGCTCCCTTTTCGAGTTGTTCAACGAGAAATGGCCGCGACACCTTGAGAAGGTCGGCGGCCTCCTGCGTGGTCAGTTCCGCATGGACCGGGATCAAGGTGACGGCGTTGCCCTTCGCCATTTCCGCGAGGATGCTCCCCAGCAAGCGAAACGCCGCCTCAGGGATAGCAACCGTTTCCTCCTCACCGTTGGCGGCTTCGACGCGACAGCGCACGGTCCTCCGGGTCTTCCCCCCGAAGAGCTTCGCGAGTCGCTGGCTCGACTCGAGCGCGAGCTTTGCCTCTTCCGTCGTGGGCGAAACCGGCTCCTCAAAATCGGCAATTGCGGACGTCATGGGCAAAGCTCCTCTCTTCCAAAGAATATCGCCCAAACGCAGCAAAAGAAACAATCGCAACAAGCGAAACCGCGATCGGGCCGGAAAAATCGATTCTTCCCGCGGTTTTTGTATGTGGCACAGGTGATGCATGGGTCGGGGATCGGGATGGGCCCTGAGGGCTACACCCGAAACACCTTCATCACCTCATCCCCGAGGTGATTGATGACCTTGACCGCGATTCGGCGTGACTTGGGCTTGGGGAACGGCGGGGAGGTGTCGCTCTTGAGGCTCTCCCAGGCTTCGGCGTTGATCTCGGCTTTGAGCGTCGTTTTCAAGGCGCCGTAGGCTGAGTTCTTGGCGAGCACCGTTTTCCTCTTCCCCCAGGGCTGCGGCGATGGACGTCATCGGCATCGATCTCTCCGGTCCCTGCAACGCGGCCGACACCGCGATCGCGGCCTTCCGGGCAAATGGTCGCAGGCTCGTGTTGCAGGAGCGCCTCGTCGGCGCTGACGATGCCGCGATCGCGGCGCTCATCAGGCGGACCAGGCCTGAAGCCGATCTGGTCGTCGGCCTCGACGCCCCGCTCTCCTACAACGACGGCGGCGGTGATCGTCCTGCCGATCGGCTCCTTCGCGCGCGGGCCGTGGCTGCGGGGCTGCTCCCCGGCTCGATCATGCCGCCGACGCTCACGAGGATGGCCTACCTGACATTGCGTGGGATCACCGTCGCCCGGATCGTGGCGACGACGAGTGGGGCGCGGGCGAGGATCGTCGAGGTCCATCCAGGGGCGGCCTGCGTGCTGCGCGGGGCGCCGGTCGAAATCGTGCGTGCCCTTAAATCAAGCGCGGCGGCGCGGCAGCAACTCCTTCGGTGGCTCGAGGGTGAGGGACTGGAGGGGATTGGCAGCGGCCCTGATCCGGGCGATCACTTCGTCGCCGCCTGCGCCGCGGCCCTCGCGGCCTGGAAGTGGTCGCTCGGCGCTCCGGCTTGGATCCACCCTGCCGATCCGCCGTGGCATCCCTATGACGTGGCTTGCTGACCGGGCCGCCGCCGGCGCCCCCGCGGCGACGCCGCGGCGACGCCGCGATCCTCGGAGGACCTCAGGATGCGAGCCGGCCGACCTTTGCGACGCCTAACAACCCGCTTCTGTTGTGCCAATGAATCGATGGAATGGCGGATTTGCCCAATAACCCAGGCTGACTGGATCTGGTGGCTGGCAGCTTTTTCCGCGTCCGGGCTGGGATCGTGGCGATGGTGCGGGCCTCGGGAGGATGAAGCCTGGCTGGGCGAAGAGCGATCGGAAACTGCCCCAAGCATTGATCTGCAGACGCCATCGCCATTGGCAGGCCTGAACCTTTTCGCCGTTCCCTCATCACCCAGGGAAGAGCCCTTTGCCGGGTCTGCCGCGCGGATTCGAGCCTCTTCGCCTCCCCGGGAAATCCCACCTCGAACCGATTCCTTGACGGAAATGAAAGCCGGTCCTACGGAGGAATCCAAGAGCGGCGATGTGCCCTCTTCTGAGAGGTCTTCCGAGGAGAAGTCCAGTGAACCGGCGAAACACCAAAAAGCCTCACCACGCTTCTGCACTGCGCATGGTGATTGAGTCCCTCGAAACCCGGGCGATGCTCGCTGGCGTGGGGCCT
>SIAG01000059.1 GCA_009691925.1 Planctomycetaceae bacterium | reverse complement strand
CGGACCGCCGCCATGACCTCGCCAGCCCCCGCCGACCGCCACCAACTCGTCGATTCGCTCCGCTGGAAGAAGTTCCCAGTGCTCGACGACGGCCATGTCGCCCTCGTCGATGTGATGGGGGACGACGCCGCGGTCGTCCAAGCGGCGCGTGTCAGCTACGGCGACGGCACGCGGAAGGTGAGCGACGACCGCCAGCTGATCCGCTATCTCCTCCGCCAAGCCCACACAACGCCGCTGGAAATGGCGGAGCTGAAGTTCGTCGTCCGCGTCCCAATGGACTGCTGGCGACAGTGGGTCCGCCACCGCACGGCGAACATCAACGAGTATTCGACGCGTTACTCTCTCGCCATCGACTCGATGCAGGCAACCCACAACGACGAGTGGCGCTCCCAGGCGACCGCGAATCGCCAGGGCTCGGAGGGATGCCTCCCGCCCTCCTCCGGCCATCGCTTCACGCAATCGGAGACCGAGCTCCAGAGCCTCTCCCGGCGCGTCTACGAGGAACGGCTCGAGGCGGGCATCGCCCGTGAGCAGGCCCGCAAGGATCTTCCCCTCTCGACCTACACCGAGGCCTACTGGAAGATCGATCTCCACAACCTCCTCCACTTCCTCGCCCTGCGGATGGACGCCCACGCCCAACTCGAGATCCGCCACTACGCCACGACGATCGGCGAGCAGATCGTCCGGCCACTCTTTCCCCTCGTTTGGGAGGCGTTCGTTGATTACCGCCTCGAGGCGACCCGGCTAACGCGGCTCGACTGCGAGGTCATCCGCCGGCTCGCCGCCACCGGCGCCGTCCCGGCAGACCGGGAGACGTTTCTCACCGTCCAGGATCCGACTTGGCAGGGCCTCGAGCGCTGCCGGGAACGCGACGAATGCTGGAACAAGCTCGCCGCCCTCGGCCTTGTCGCCGAGTGAACGGCTCCTCCGTCGCCATTTTCCACTCTCCGTCCGACCGTTCCCCTCCTCTCCCACACGCCGGAGCCCCCATGGCCGTCGCCACTGCCGACCACCTCCTTGCCCTCACCCGCAAGCTCCTTGAGAGCATCGTCGCCGGCGACTGGAAGACCTACACGTCGCTCGTGGCCTACGACATCACCTGCTTCGAGCCGGAGGCCCGCGGCCAGCTCGTCGAGGGGCTTCCGTTCCACGAGTTTTATTTCAAGCTCGGCGCCGGCGGCTCGAAGCCGGCCGTCGTACCGACGATCACGCTCGCCGCGCCGAACGTTCGGCTCCTCGGCGAGGACGCCGCGGTGGTGGCCTACATGCGGATGACCCAAAAGCTCGACGATGCCGGCCGCCCGATCACCGCACTGTGCGAAGAGACGCGGGTCTGGCAACGGATCGACGGCGCGTGGAAGCACGTCCACTTTCATCGCAGTCTGCCCGGCTGACGCCTGGCCAGCGACGCATTCCCCTCCAGCGCCTCAAGCTCGGGGTCGCCCGTGCTCCGAGAGCCGGCCTCGCCGGCAAGCGCAGGAGGGGAGGGCGAAAGCGTAGGCGGCGCGGATAGAGCGGAGGGCAGGGATGACCTCCAGCGAGTTCTGCGACGGGGCACGGGCGACCCCGAAGCCACGCTTGACTCACTCAGCCCCGAGAGCCGCCAGGCGCTGCGTCGCCTCGCCCTCCGCCTTCTCCATCACCTCGGCGAGCGTCACCGGCTTCCCCCCCTGCCGCTGGCTCTCGTCGGCCGCCTCCATGAAGGCGTAGATCTGGAGCGTCTCTTCCGGAGACACCGGCGCCTCGCCGGTCTGGAAAAACTTGACGATCTCCACCAGCAGCGGCCGGTAGCCGTCAAAGGCGCCGACCGGCGCGGTCCCCTTCTCCCCGAAGGCCGTGCCGCCGTAGTTCGCCGCGCCGCGGCGGATGCCGCGGAAGGTGCCGATCCGGCCATCGCTCCACAGGCCCGTCACAAGATCGAAGTCGGCCGAGTGCGTCCGCGTCACGCTCGTGCAGCCCGGCCCCATCGCCGTGAACAGCGACTCCACGCCGTGGATGCCATACCAGAAGAGATCGGGATGAGTCGCTTCGAGGGCGCAGGGGGAATAGGTGTCTGCGCCGGTGACCGCGCCGATTGAACCAGAGCGGACGGCGAGCGTGCCGGCGGCGAAGCGCAGCGACGACGCGCTGAACAGCGGCACGCCGCGCTTTGCAGCGAGGCGGTGGATGGCGACGGCGTCAGCGAGCGATCCGGCGAGCGGCTTGTCGACAAACACCCGCTTGCCGGCCTTGATCACCGGAATCACCTGCTCCAGATGGGGGCGGCCGTCGTTGGTCTCCAGAAGGACGGCATCGACCCGTTCGAGGAGGACCGGGATGCCGTCGACGATCTCGACGCCATGTTTCTTCACCTCGGCGGTGTATTCAGGGACGCGGCTGACGCTCGACTCGATATCGGCGCTTCCCTGCGGGGATGCGGCGACGACGCGGCAGCCGGCGACATGCTGGCCGTCGGCGGTGTCGTTGAGGAGCTTCGTGAACGCCGTGGAATGGGAGGTGTCGAGGCCGATGATGCCGACGCGGATCGGCTTTTCTTGGCTCGGCTTTTCTTCGTTCGCCTTTTTTTGGATCGCGGGCTCCGCGGCCGAGGCCCACGCCGCCGACAGTCCCACGAGCACCGCCGCCACCATCCCGCCCGATGCTGTGTGCGCCGCTGGCATACTATCTCCCCCGAGGTGCGTCCCCCGACCGCGGCGCTGCCGCGCCGCCCCGGGCCGGGGGAGCCGTCATCGTAGCCGACCAGCCCGTCACACGGCGATATACTCGAAACCGCAATTCAAGTCAGGCTTCTCGAGCGAGCCACCGATGGACATCCACATCCACGACGATCCCGCTGCCCTCGGCCACGCCGCCGGTCGTGAAGCCGCCGCGGCCCTCCGGTCCGCCGTCGCTACCCGCGGCAGCGCCACGTATGTCGTCGCCACCGGGGCCTCGCAGTTCGCCACGCTCGCCACGCTCACGGCCGAAGACGTGCCGTGGGAGAAGATCACGATCTTCCATCTCGACGAATACGCCGGGCTCGATGACACCCATCCGGCGAGCTTCCGCCGTTATCTGCGCGAGCGGCTCCTCGAGCGTCTGCCGCGGCAGCCGGCGGCGTTCCACGGCATCGATGCCTCGCACGACGCCGCCGCCGAATGTCGGCGGCTCGCGGCGCTGGTGCCGGCCGGGGCCTTCGACGTCGCCACGATCGGCATCGGCGAGAACGGCCATCTCGCCTTCAACGACCCGCCGGCCGATTTCGACACCCTCGCCCCATACATCGTCGTCCGCCTCGACGAGGCCTGCCGCCTCCAGCAGGTGGGGGAGGGATGGTTTGCGGGGCTGGCCGAGGTGCCGACCGAGGCGATCTCGATGGGGGTGCGGCGGATCCTCGCCACCGATCTGGTCATCTGTTCGGTGCCCGACAGCCGCAAGGCGGCTGCTGTCTGCGATGCGATCGTCGGGCCACTCTCCCCCGACTGCCCGGCGTCGATCCTCCGCACGCATGCAGCGCTGTCGCTCCATCTCGACCGCCCCGCTGCGGCCCTCCTTCCGGCCGCGCACCGCCCGAGAGGCGCCTGACGCCTGCCGCGGCGACTCTTCGCAGGCCTTCCCACCATGGCTCTCCAGCTCGATCTCCAGCTCGATCTCCAGCTCGATCTCCAGCTCAACGGCTATCGTGGCCTCGACTTTGGCGCCGAGGATCTCAATCCAGAGCGGCTCGCCGAGATCTGTCGGGCCTACCGGGCCGACGGTGGCGGCCGGTTCCTAGCGACGGTGATCACCGACTCGCTTCCCGTCCTCGAGCGCCGCATCAAGACGCTCGCCGACTGCCTCGAGGCCGACGCGGCGATCCGCGACACCGTCGCCGGGATCCATCTTGAGGGGCCGTTCATCCGTGTCGAGCGCGGTTTCGTCGGCGCCCATCCGCCGGAGCATGCCTGCGAAGCCACTCCAGCAGCGATGGAGCGGCTCCTCGACGCGGGGCGGGGGCATGTGCGGATGGTGACGCTCGCCCCGGAGCGCGATCCAGCCTTTCGCGCGATCTCGCTCCTCGCCAGCCGAGGCGTGCTCGTCGCGGCCGGCCACTGCGATCCGTCGCTCGAGCTCCTCCGTGAAAGCTGCGCCGCGGGGCTCTCCTGTTTCACCCATCTCGGCAACGGCTGCCCTCATCTTCTTCCCCGCCACGACAACATCCTCCATCGGGTGCTTGCCTGCGAGGATCTCCCGTTTGTGACCCTCATCGCCGACGGCGTCCATCTGCCGCCGTTCCTCTTGGGGGCGATGCTCCGCTGGCTGGGGCCCGACCGGGCGATCGTCGTCTCCGACGCCACGGCCGCGGCGGGGATGGGCGAGGGGACATTCCAACTCGGCGGGCAGGCGGTCGTCGTCGGCGAGGATGGCGCGGCTTGGTCGGCCGACCGGACGCACCTCGTCGGATCGACGGCCACGCTTTCCCAACTGCGGCACGTGCTCACCGACGTGGGGCAGACCGCCGCGGCGATCGACCGGCTCATCGCCATCAACCCAATCCGCGCCCTCGACGCCGCCAAAGCCCGTGGCTCCCACGCTCTGTGATTCCCAAGCTCCTCCACGCATTCCTCTGCGAGCAAAGCCATCACGGTCACACCGCCAGCCGACGAACGGCTGTCGCAGGGGTGATGATGGGTATTCCGCGATACTCGCCGATCGCGAGAAGATGGGAATCGCCTGACACGATCGCGTCGCCGGCGACGGCGGTTGCCACGACGATGTCATCATCGGGATCGGCGAGGATAACAGGGCCTATTTCCGCCGGGACGACCAGTTGCACGAGTGCCGCATAGCCCTCGAACAGAGTGCCGGCGTTTGTTTCCTGTGCGGCGAACTGACCGGCAAATTTCTTTCGGAAGAGCACGGCCTGCAGTTCGTCTAAGAGCGGCAGGCTCGCAATCAGGTGCACCGTGCTGGCCACCGCCGAATCGATGAGTTGCCCTGGTACTCCGCCCCAGACAAGACCGGATACAACGGTGTTCGTATCAAGCACCAGCCGCACGTCGCCGCTCCGCTCGATACTCGTTGATCTCGGCTTCGATCTCTTCGGCCGTCAGGGGAGGCGTTCGGGTTGCCATGAGCCGCTGCCTCGTCGCTTGCATCTTCGCGACACGGGCTGCCGCGAGTTGTTCACGCAGAATCGCCTCGATCGAGCCGGTCTCGAGCAAGCCCTCGGCTGCAGCTTCCTTGGCAAGGGCGTCAGAAATCGTGATTTGGACGGTGGTCATCGGCGGCGGTTTCCGGGGGCGATACCATGGAGATCCATGATTATACGCGAAAAATCAGGAAATGCCTCAATCCACCCCGCGAGCAACCCACGTGGGGAAAGGCTCCCAAGCCTCGAAAACGCGGCATCGATCAGCCCTGTTTTTTCCGGCTGGGCCAACCTCGCGTGCGAGGTTCCTTCAGCCCTCCTCGGCGTCGGCCTCCGGCTCCGTCGCGTCGAGCTCGGCCTTGAGCTCCGCTTCGGCCTCTGCCGCTGCGGTGCGGTCGGCACAAAACCAGGCCAGCCGGCCGAGGAGGCGGAAGTAGATCAGCCACACGAGGCTCGACATCAAACTCGCGACTGCGATCGCCGCGATCCCCCACAACTGACCGCTCCCGCCGGCCGGGATGGCGAGGACCGCGATCGAGGCGGCGGCGAGGAGGAGAATGGCGGTGGAGAGATAAAACCTCCCCCAGCCGCCGGGCGCCACCCAGAACGTGCGGAGGGTTGGGAGCGAGACGACGTCGAAGAGCGCGCCGTTCTCGAGCAGCGAGAGGAGCACGACGGGGAAGAGGAAGAAAAAGCCCACCGGCACGCCGCCGTCGCTCTGGCTTCCGGCCTGCCGCGACATCCAGGCCAGGACCACAAGCGCCGCCACGCTGATGCCGACGGCGGTGGCGACGACGAACGTCTCGCCGATCCAGTCGAGAAAGACCGCGGTTGGCCAACGCACGATCCTATCGCAGCCGTTAGCGGTGTCCCCCACGACCGCGAGCGCACAGGCCCCGGCCAACGCGAACCAGATCACCAGCGCAAACACCGTCAGCACGGTGAACATCGCGCCGAGAAACGAGAGCCGGCCGTCGGCGCTTGCCATCAGCCGGAGGCTCTCGCGCACCAGCACACCGACCACCAGCGCCAGCACCGCCAGCAGGAGCGTACGACCGCGCACGCCGGGGGAGAAGGGAAACGTCCACGTGCCGGTGAGAAATGGCCGCTCAGGCAGCCGAGGGCGATGCGCACCGCGCTTCTTTTTCATCGGCCCCCTCTCGCGCTCGCGATGTTTCCGGGATCACACCCTTAAAAAACATCGCGGAGCATCACCACCTCGACCTCATCCCCGGCCTCGGCCCGACGAACCCCGGCGGCAAGCGCCAGATACGCATCGGCAACCGCCAGCCCGACCAGATCGGAGGAGCCAGTCCAGGGGAGCGGATGGGCGACAAGGCTACCATCGTCGGCCGATTCGAGCCGGCACGGCGCGTAGACCGGCCGATCCTCGGCCCCCTTCGCCGCCACCGCCAGCCGCGCCCGCCGCCGCGGCAAAGACAAGCGTTCCTGCGGCCAGCCAAGGAGGGAAGCGAGCGCCGGCCGGACAAAGAGATCGAAGCAGACAAGACTCGAGGCCGGATTGCCGGGGAGCCCGAAGACGAGGCACCGCCCGCCCCCGTCGGGGCGCGTGAAGACGCCAAACCACACCGGCTTCCCCGGCTTGAGACGGACCTTGTGGAAGAACTTCTCGACGCCACAGCGGCGGAAGGTGTCGGGGACGAGATCGAGATCGCCCGCCGAGACGCCACCGGAGAGGAGGAGGATGTCGGCTGCGAGCCCCTGCGCAACCGCCGCCCGGAGCGGCTCCGGCCGATCGACGACCGTCCCGAAGGCCACCGGCTCGCCACCGAGCGCGGCGACGGCCGCGGCGAGCATTGGGCCGTTGGAATTGCGCGTCTGACCGAAGCGGGGCAGAGCCTCGGGCGCGACAAGCTCGCTCCCCGTCGAGAGGATCGCCACGCGCGGCTGCGGCACGACCAAGACATGCATCGCCCCCGCCTCGGCCGCCAGGCCAACCGCTGCCGGCGTGAGCAGCGCGCCCGCCGGGAGCACCTCGACGCCTGCCCGGAATGCACAGCCCTGCAGCCCGACATGCTGCCCGGCGCGAAACTTCGGATCGACCAGCCGAACGACCCCTCCGGCATGCACGCCGGCCGTTCCCTCGACGGCAGACTCGATCGGCACGACCGCATCGGCTCCCGCCGGAACCGGCGCCCCGGTCATGATCCGGGCGCAGGAGCCGGAGCGGATCGTGAGGGTCGAGGCATCGCCGGCCGCGAGATCGACGATGACGTCGAGGCTCACAGGCGCCGCGCTCGATTTTCCATCGCCGAGCAGATCGACCGAACGGACGGCGAAGCCATCCATCATCGACCGGTCCCACGGTGGAGAATCGACGTCGGCGACGATCGCCGCGACGAGCCTTCGCCCGCGCCCCTCCTCCAGCCGCACCCGCCGCGGCGGAAGGAGGCGGGCATTCGCCACGACATGAGCCAGCGCCGCTGTGAGATCGATCATCACCCATTCGGGCGGCAGGCCGCCCCTCCGTTGGCGTCGCGGGCTCGAGATTCAGGCAGTGGCCGCGGCCGACGAGAGAGCCGCCGGGATGGCGCCTGAGCCGACCGCGAGGAAGGCGCGGAGGAGATCGTAGCCCGCGGGCGTCAGGAAGCTCTCGGGGTGGAATTGCAAGCCATAGATCGGCAGCGTGGCATGGCGGACGGCCATGATCTCGCGCGAGCCGTCGGGGGCGGTCGACCAGGCGTCGACATAGAACTCCCGGGGGAGCGTGGGCGGATCGATGACGAGGCTGTGGTAGCGTGTCGCCTCGATCGGGCTCTCCAGTCCGGTAAACAGCCCCTGCCCCGAATGCTCGATCCGGTCGATCTTGCCATGCATCAGCCGCTTGGCCCGGACGATCTTGCCGCCGAAGACCTGCCCGATCGCCTGATGGCCGAGACAGACGCCGAGGATCGGCATCCGGCCGGCGAAGCGGCGGACGGCGTCACAGGAGATCCCCGCCTCGTCGGGCGTGCAGGGTCCGGGGGAGATGACGAGGTGGCTCGGGGCGAGGATGGCGATTGCGTCGCAATCGATCTGGTCGTTGCGATGGACCTCGATCGGCACGCCAGCAGCGATCTCACCGATCCGTTGGACGAGGTTCCAGGTGAAGGAGTCGTAGTTGTCGACGAGGAGGATCATCGGCTTCACCCCAGCAGTTCTGAGGGATGCCCCTCGCGGTCGACCAGCGGCAAGACGTGCGGCTTGTAGATCGTCGTGTAGGCCTCGGCGAGGCGATGGGCCTCGAGGGCCTCCCCCGACGCCCAGTGCTCGACGAGGACAAATCGGCGCGGCTCGACGGTCGAGTGATAGACATCGAACTTCAGACACCCGGGCTCCGTGAGACTGCCGCGCCGCTGCTGAGAGAGAAGGTCGCGGACGCGGGGGACGTCGGCCGGATCGCGAACGAGGATCATGACAGTCAGATGGATCATGGCGGATTCCTGCGGAATGGGCCATTAGCCTACCAGCAGTTTGGCTGACGGCAGCGCGACCCAATCGCCCCGCCGGGCGAGGATCCGCAGATACGGGGGGAGGAAGCCGGCCCGGTCGGCAAACGACCCCGGCTCGGCACCCGACCGGGTGTGATCGGGTTCGCAGAGATCCTCAATGACAAACCCCGCCCCACAGATCCCGCCGACCAGCGCCGAGAGCCCGTGGAGAAACTCCTGCGTGCCCGGCTCACGGAGCCGCGATGGCGGGGCTGGGGGGAGCGGTTGGCGGCGGTCGGCGCGGTGCTCGAGCTCCCACCGGCCGCCGGGGCCGGGGGCGAGGCCCGCCTGGAGGCTCGCCGGATGTTTGTGCTGGCTCACATACCGCCCCCCCGGCCGGGTCACCCGCGCCACCTCGCGGAACACGCTTCCGACCTCGGGCACGTAGCAGGTGCTCACCGGGTGGATGACGAGATCGAAGCGGGCGGTGGCGAACATCCGCAGGTCGTCCATCGAGGCCTGAACGATCTCCAGATCGAGCCGCCGCTCGGCCGCCACCTGCCGGTCGAGGGCGAGCATCGCCGGGGAGAGATCGACGACGGTCACCCGCGCCCCGGCCGCGGCGTAGAGGGGGCCATGCTTGCCCCCCCCGGCCGCCAGGCAGAGGAGCTCGAGGCCATCGAGACGCGCCGGCAGCCACGGCCGCCCCGTCGGCCCCCCGCTCCCCAACCAGCGGCGCGGATCGTCAAACGCCTCGTCGACGGCCGGGCGGGCCAGCGCCGCCTGCGCGGTCGCCAGTCGGTCCCAGGCGCGGGCATTGGAGGCCAGCGCCGCCGCGCGCCGTTGGTGGTCGGTGGGATCGTGCATGAGCGGGCTCGCTGCCGTTGGCCTGCATGGCATGTGCCGCCCTCGCAGCCATCACGCGCTGCTGACGATGGGACGATGGGTAGGTCTTTTGACTCCCGGGCCGACGTTATCGCCTTCTCACGCCCGCCCCACCCACGTCACATGGGGGGAGAAAACGCAATGGCATCGATGACAACGGTCGTCCTGCCCGGTCACAGCGGCGGGGCCGTTCCGGAATCGCACCGGAGTTCCCTGTTGAGCCCCCCGTCTCCAGCTGCGGCGGTGGGGCACCATCGTCCGACGGGTGAGTCTAGGGGCGGGGCAGACCCTGTCAATGAAACCCGGCGACGGCCATACAACCGGCAGCCGTTACCAAAAGGGAGCGCGCAGGCGTGAAGCTGTGCCGAAGGGGTCAGAATGCGCGTCACACTGGACCGGTTGGAGGGCCTCCGGCCGCAAGGTTTACCCCTTCGAAACGGCGTGCAAAGTCTTCCCAACAGTCACCACAAGTCCTTGAAACCAAGAAACTTGCAGCACACTCAAGCCGCTTTCCCAAGCCGTCCGATACCCCAAGTGTCCCCCGGGGCATCACGGTGCCCGTCGGGCAACCAGGGGGCGACAGCAACCTGCCATAAATCGAGCCACGGAATGGCTCGACAGGCCTGTCGCGGGAAAGGTTCGTGGATCACTCCTCGGGGTGACCTAGCCTCGCGATTGGGACTTCAGACCTCTCGCGTGATCCATAACAAAGGAGATGTGGCTCGATGAAGCGTATTTTGTTCCTCGGTGCGCTGGTCCTCGGCGTGACGGTCTGTAGCCAGTCCTTCGGTTTCGAGATCCTTGACCGGATGCTCGGCTGCAAGAAGGGTGGCACGTCGTGCACGGAGCCCAGCTGTGGCGCTGGCAACGGCTGTGCCGATGCTTGTGAGCCCGGTTGTGCTGCCGGCAACGGCTGCCTCGGTGGCTGTGGTGCGGAGCCCGGCTGTGCGGCCGGCAATGGCTGTGCGGAGCCGGCTTGCGACGCTGGCAACGGGTGCACGGACGGTGGATGCACCGCTGCCCCGAAGTGCCGCAAGAAGCACTCGCTGTTCGGTGGGCTGAAGGGGCTGTTTGACGGCTGCAAGCGGAAGAGCACGAGCTGCACCAGCGCGAGCTGCTGCGGTGCGGAGCCCGCCTGCGACGCCGGCAACGGCTGCCTCGGTGGCTGTGGTGCCGAGCCCGGATGTGCGGCTGGCAATGGTTGCGGTGCAGAGCCCGGATGTGCGGCTGGCAACGGCTGTGCGGAACCGGCTTGCGGTGCTGGCAATGGCTGTGCCGACTCGGGGTGCACTGCTGCTCCCCGCAAGAAGCACGTGAAGGGTTCGATCCTCGGTGGGCTGTTCAAGGCTCTCCATAGCAAGAAGAGCTGCAACAAGAGCTGCACGAGCAGCTGCTGCGGCGACGGCGTCGAGCCGGGCTGCGGTGCCGAGCCTGGGTGTGGTGCTGGCAACGGCTGCGGCAACGGCTGCAGCGATCCGGCCTGCAGTGCCAACTGATCGAGCCCCAACAGCCTCACGACCCATCGGTTGATCACAAGACCAGCAAGATGAGTCAGGCAAAAGGACTCTTGTCAGTCGGATGAAGACAGTGCGATAGGTCGAGACGGACTACCCGTTGCCCGACTTCGGCCAGTGAGCTCCGCCCGGGACCAAAAGTCCCGGGCGGAGTTTTTTTTGTTGTTATCGGGCCCGGCCTTCAGCGCCCACCCGCCGTGAGGATCTCTGCCGGAGGGCCGGCCCGGTGGACCCGCCCCGCGACGAGCTCCACCACCTGCGTGGCTGCCCGCCGGGCAAAGCCGTGGTCGTGCGTCACCACGACCATCGTCTGGCCACCGCGGGCCAGCTCCACAATGACATCCAGCACCTCGGCCGACATCTGCGGATCGAGGGCGCTGGTCGGCTCGTCGAAGAGCATCACCCGTGGCTCCATCGCCAGGCTCCGGGCAATCGCCACGCGCTGCTGCTGGCCACCGGAGAGCGTTGCCGGACGGGCGTCGGCGAACCGGGAAAGACCGACGCGATCGAGGAGCTCAAGCCCCCGGCTACGGGCCTCGGACGGCGGCATACCGTGCACGATCCGCGGGGCGAGGGTGACGTTGTCGATCGCGGACAGATGAGGGAAGAGGTTGAATCCCTGGAACACCATCCCCACGTCGCGGCGGACGCGCTCGAGGGCCCGCGGGGGATGGTCTCCGGCGATGAGCGTGTGGCCGGCAATCATCACCTGCCCTGCGGCGAAGGTCTCGAGGCCGTTGAGGCAGCGGAGGAGCGTGCTCTTGCCGCCGCCGGAGGGCCCCACGAGCGTCGTCACCGTTCCCTCGGCCACCGCCAGCGTGACCGCTTCGAGGATCCGGTTGCCGGCCCGGACCGCGGCGAGGGAGTCGACTTCGATCATGACCACTCGCTCCGGGGGGGCGTTCATGCCTGGGACCGCTCTGAACGGCGCTCGAGCCGGCGCTCGAACCAGCGCGAAAGCAGCGACAACGGCCAGCTCATCGCCAGATACAAAAGCGCCGTCACGATCGCCAACTCGGCGATCCTCCCTGTCGAGAGCGCGAGCACGCTGTAGCGCTTCGTCAACTCGATGACGGTGATCGCCGAGCAGACGCTCGTGTCTTTGAACAGCGCGATGAAGTCGCTCGTCACCGGCGGCATCACGATCCGCACCGCCTGCGGCACGAGCACATGCCGCAGGCTCTGCCACTTCGTCATCCCCAGGGCGAGGGCCGCCTCGAACTGCCCCGCCGGCACCGCCTTGAGCCCCGCCCGGTAGATCTCCGATTCGTAGGCCGAGTAGTTCATCGCCAGCCCGAGGATCGCGGCCACGAGCGCCGGCAGCGCGAGCCCCACCTTGGGGAGGAGAAAGAAGAGGGCGTACAGCTGGAGCATCAGCGGCGTGCCCCGGAGGATCTCGACGTACCCGGCCAGGAACGGCCGCAGCCAGGCCGGGCCATGGAGCCGGCCGACCGCCACCGCCAGACCGATGAGAATCGCCAGCGGGAACGACGCCACCGAGAGGAAGATCGTCATTCCAGCCGAGCGGAGGAGGAGAGGCAGCGCCCCGCGGATCAGATCGGCGAGGCTGCCGCGTCGCGCCGGCGGCACTTCGGCCGCGTCGCGGAGGAGGAGCATCTGCTGCCGCCCGGCGAGATCCCAGCGGTCGTAGAGTGCCTTGAGCCGGCCGTCGGTGATCAGCCTCCCGAGGGCCTCGTCGATCGCCGCCGAGAGCCGCGGCGTGTCGGGAGCGGTGAGGATGGTGTAGGTGCCGCCGGCGAACGGCCGGCCGATGCCGCGCAGCTCGCCGAAGCGATCGGCATTGAACGAGGCGATGCAGTCGTCCATGAGAGCGGCGTCGAGCACGCGGCCTCGCAGCTGCTCGAGGCAGTCGACGGTGCCGTCGTAGCCGACGACCTCCACGGCAAAATCGGTGCGTCGCCTCATCTCGGTCTCCGCCGCCGATCCGGTCAGCACCCCGACCCGCCAAGGCCCCCGCGGCCCCTCCTTCGCCAAGGCCTCGGGCGAGTCGAGCGGGGAATCCCGACGGGCAACGAGCTGGAGCGCGTAGGCGAAATAGGGGCGCGAGCAGCGCCAGTCGCGGGCCCGCTCGGGGGTCGATTCGATGCCATTGATGACGCAGTCGGCGGCCCGGCCGAGGAGGAGCGGGAGACGGTCCCACTGCCCCTGTTGGAAGCGCGCTGTCACGCCGAGCTCCGTCGCGAGCATAGCGGCGAGATCGACCTCGAAGCCGGCGAGGCGCGTCGGATTCTCGGGATCGACATAGACGTGCGGGCCGCCCCCTTCCTGGTCGGCCCCCCACACGAGCTCCCCGCGGGCGCGGATGTCGTCGAGGTCGGCGGCCGCGGCGGCCGCGGCGATGAGCCCGAGCCAGCAGGCTGCGACCGCCCACCGCCCACCGCAGCGCCCTCCCTGGCGACCGCCGGTCATGGTCCGTGCCCTTTTAGTCGCCCGAGCGTCGAGCGCCCCTCCTCGATCCGGGCTTCGAGCGCCGCGTGGCGGCGGGCCAGGTCGTTTCCCGTCTCGAGAAAGGTCGCCGCTGCCACCGCCGCGGTGGAGAAGTCGTGGAGGAACGGCTCCACCAGCCGCGCCCCAGGGAGCCGGGTGACGAGCGCGGCGATGTCGCGGTCGAGCCCGGCGCGGAGGCGGGCGAAGACGATCCACCGCAGACACAGCCCCCAGAGGATGATCCAGACGAGCGCCTCCTCGAGGAACCCGAGGCCGCCGAGCGGATGCCCTAGCCAAAGGTGGCCGTAGAAGAAGCTCCAGGCCGCCCGGCCGAGCACCGCCACGACCAGAGCGCCGAAGAGCAGTTCGCAGACGCCACGCGATCTAGCCGAATCGACCCGGTCGCGACGCTCCGCCACGAGCCGATCGACGCCCCCGACGAGCCAGTGGCCGGTCCGTTCCATGAGCGTGCCGACCGACGTCTGCACGGCGCGCTCGTCGAGCCGGGCCCGGCCGACCATCGGCTCCCCGATCGCCGCACGCGCGGCGAGGCCGACGAGGATGCTCCGTGATTGTTCGACATCGGCCTCTGTCAGCCCGACTTCGCCAATCGACTGCCACGCGCCGTCGCCGCTCGCCACCGGCGGCACCCCCTGGCCGGAGAGCACGCGGCCGACAAAACCGCTTCCCCGCACGCGCGGCCACAGCCTGCCGAGCCCGGCCAACGCGTGGAGGAACATCGCGAACG
>SIAG01000058.1 GCA_009691925.1 Planctomycetaceae bacterium | reverse complement strand
GTACGGACGATGGGACGGCAGACATCGAATCTCCACTTCAAGCGAAGCAATAAAAAATGCTCTGGACCGGATTCCGCCCCATTCGACGCGACGAAAAAACACTGTCGTTCATCGGCTGAAGGCAAGCAAGACGCTTGTCAAAATCGGATTTGGGCAGCATCCCAGTCAATCCCAATCAACCGCGAAATCCAGCACGGGGCTGTTGTTTTCCGCCGCAATGCTCGGGTCAAAACCCCCCGCAGCGTAGCCGATGGTTTGCGGAAAAGCCACTTCCGGCGGGGAAAAAGGGCAAAGTGGCTAGGGTTGTCCCAACTTTTCGCGATATCTCGGCTATTCGAGGGTAGGCCGATTTGCGACGGAGCGATTGGAGAAGGAGGACGGTTTTTTCTGGCAAACCGATGCCAGCGTCTGTACATGCGTCGATCGTCGTACAGAGTCGATCGTCCTACAGATTGGCTGATCGCAAATGTGCTCACGCCGGCGGCTGGACGCTGAGCACAGCCGCGGCCACGGGAAGCCCCCGTCAGGGGGGAAGCATGAGTAGGAGGATGACGCTGTGGATCGTTTGCATTCCCTCGTCGACGCGCCCGTTGGGCCGGCCGCTCCAACCACTGGCGACCATCGTGGAGACACGCGACCGGGAAACATGACATGGAGGTGGATCCCGCCGGCGAGCACTCCAGTAGCCCGAGCTGGATTCCAACCCAGGCGTCGTAGTCGCCCCCCAAAGCTTCCAGCGCGTGGCTCCGGGGCTGGGCGAAAAGACATGGCGGACGATGACCGCGGCGAGGCACTCCGCCGCGAACAGCAGCATGCGGACGACGTCGAGGAGGAGGTTGATGTCGTTCCATTTGCAGGGGTTCGGCCGCGAGGCTTGCCCTGAAGTCGGGCCATGGTCGGCGGTGGCCGGGGCGGATCGGGGGCTGTTGTTGGTGGCCATAATGGCCGTGGAAACGGGATGGGCCGGGCTGGATGACCCGAGCGCGGATTCTCCGCCGAGCCGGTCGCGACCACAAGCGGGGAGCGTCGCTCTGGCCGGGAGGGCGATCGGGTAGCATGCTTTCAGCACCGGTGCCTGCCGAGCCCCACTCTCGACCCCACTCACTCGCCGTCGGAGCCGCTTGATGTCTTCCTTCCGTTCCTCCACGCTCCTCTTGGCCGTGATCGCCGCGGCCCTTCACTCGGTGTTCGCCGAGGGGCTTGCCGAGGGGGCGCCGTCGCGCCGCGTGCTTGTCTGCGGGCCACGGACGGCGATTGTCGAGATCTCCCCCGATCACGCCGAGGGGAAGGTCGAGTGGAGCTATCCGGCGAACACGCGCGAGGGGTGGGTCCTCCCTGGCGGCAACGTCCTCCTTGCGCTCTCGCGCGGCGACGGTGGCCCCGGGGGGGCGGCTGTCGAGATCGAGCGTGGCCGGGATGGCGCCGCCGATCGGGTGGTGTGGCGCTACGACGGCACGCAGGAGGAGGTCAACAGCATCCAGAAGACCGCCGAGGGGACCTACGTCCTCACCGAGGCGGGGCCGAATCCACGGCTCCTCGAGATCGCCGCCGACGGCACGGTGAAGGTCGAGTTCCCGCTTCTCTGCCAGAAGGCCAATGGCCACATGCAGACCCGGATGAGCCGCAAGCAGGCCGACGGCACCTACCTCTGCCCCCACCTCTTCGACTTCGCGATCATCCGCTACAACGCCACCGGCAAGGAGCTCGGGCGGATCGGCACACGCGATCCCGCCGCCCCGGAGCTCAACACCTGGCCGTTCACGGCGATCACGCTCGCCGACGGCGGCATCCTCGCCGGCCTCACCAACGGCAACCGGGTCGTTGAGTTCGAAAAGGAGGGGAAGATCCGCTGGCAGATTGACACAAGCGAAGTCGACGGTGCCATCGCCGACGCCTGTGGGATTCAGCGGCTCCCCAACGGCAATACGATGATCGCCAGCTACCATGTCGGCAAACATGGCGAACGCCTCGTCGAGGTGTCACCGGAGCGGAAGGTCGTGTGGGCGTGGAAGGCCGATGTGCCGGCCGTCCACCACTTCCAGGTCCTCTCGATCGACGGCGAGGATCTCGCCGGCCCGCCACTGCGGTGAAAGGCCGCGGGAATCGAGGCCGGTTTTCGCGGTACCGATCGGGCGGCGGGGAGGTAAAATAGATCTGCTGCCCGCCGTCGGCGTGGCGGCCGATCGGGGGCGAGCGGGACATCGAGCCCCCGGCCCCCGTGGCCCTCGGAGGACATCGACGTGGCATGTTTCAAAGTCGGCGGTCGCCGGGGGATCGTCGTGGCGCTCTGGGGGACGCTTGCAGCGGCCGTTGTCGGCTTGACAGGAGCCGCCGCTGAACTGCCCGCGGCACCTTCGGCCGCGGACGCCGAGTTCTTTGAATCGCGGGTCCGGCCGCTGCTCCTCGAGCATTGCTCGGCCTGCCACTCCCGCGCGGCCGGCGAACCGGAGGGAAATCTCTCCTTTGACACCCGTTCCGAGACCCTCGGCCACGAGGGGCTGGCCACGCCTGGGAAGCCGGAGCAGAGTCTGCTCGTCGAGGTCGTCCGCTATGACGGCAAGCTTCAGATGCCGCCAGATGGCCGGCTGCCCCTCGAGGCGATCGCCACGCTCGAGGAATGGGTTCGCCGCGGCCTCCCCTGGCCTGTCGAGGGCGCGGTGGAGGCCGGTGCGACGGTCTTCGATATCGCCGCCCGCAAGGCCGATCACTGGTGCTGGCAGCCGCCGCAGAGCGTGCCGGTCCCCCCGGTCGGGGCCGTCGGCTGGTGCCGCAGCGACATCGACCGTTTTGTCCTTGCGCGTCTGGAGGCCGCCGGGCTCGCCCCGGCGCCGGAGGCTTCGCGGGCGCAGCTCGTCCGCCGGGCCGCCGAGCTGCTCACCGGCCTTCCGGCCGATCCGGCCGAGGTCGACCGCGTCGTCGCCGATCCCGATCCGCTCGCGTTCGAGAAGTTCGTCGACGACCTCCTCGCGTCCCCCCACTTCGGCGAGCGGTTTGCCCGCCACTGGCTCGACGTCGTCCGCTACGGCGAGACCCGCGGCCACGAGTTCGACTTCCCCATCCCCAACGCCTGGCGGTATCGCGATTGGGTCATCGACAGCCTCAACGCTGATCTCCCCTACGACCAGTTCGTCCGCGAGCAGATCGCAGGAGACCTTCTCGACTCCCCCCGGCTGAACGCCGCCGGGGCCGACCTGTCGGTGATCGGCACCGGTTTCTGGTATCTCGGCGAGGAGATTCATTCGCCGGTCGACATTGCCCAGGATGCGGCCGACCGCGCTGACAACCGGGTCGATACCTTCGGGAAGGCGTTCCTCGGCATGGCGCTGGGATGCGCCCGCTGCCACGACCACAAGTTCGACGCCATCTCCAAGGAGGATTACTACGCCATCGCCGGCACGCTCGCTTCGAGCAGCTACCGGCAGGTGCCGTTTGAATCGATGGCCGCCAACCGCGAAGTCGCCAGACGCCTCGACACCCACGATGCCGAGGCGCGGCTCCGGCTCGGCCGCGCGGCTGCGGTCGTGCTCTCCGGGGAGACGGTCACCGAACCCGCCGCTCGCGCCGCGCGGATCGCCGCGGCGCTCCCTCCCCGCGAGGTGCTCCTGGGCCTGAAGCACGAGGGAGAGGGGGCCGGCGGCGAGATCGTCATCGCCGACTACTCCCGGGCGGAGGGGGCGACGCCACTGATCGACGACGGCTTCGCCTGGGGGCTGCGGCCGCGGCCGGCCGGGCAGGCGCGGGTGGAGGCCGGCGTGGAGGGGCAACCGGACCGCCTCCGCCTCGAGCCAACCTCCTCTGCCCACTTCGACAGCCTGTGGGCCGGGCTGCAGTCCAGCGGGGAGCGGGAAGCCGGGGCCCTCGGCGGCGCTGATCGGGCCGGGCGTGTCCTTCGGACCCCGAAGGTGCGGATCGAAGGGGGCACCGTCTGGCACCGGGTCCGTGGGCATCTCCAGATCTTCACCTGCGTCGACAGCCATATCCTCCTTGTCGGGCCGCTCTACGGCTCCACCCTCCAGACGGTCGACACCCAGGGGGAGTGGAAGTGGGTGCGGCAGGATCTGGGGAGCGACCTCGACTGGCAGCGGGGGCATCTTGTTCATGTCGAGTACGTGCCGATCGCCGGGAGCGCCGACGTTGCCGAAGTCGTCGCCTCGCCGACCGAGCCGAAGCGTGCCGATCCGTTCCTTGTCGCCGTGGCGCGGCTTCTGCCGGCCGACGGGGGCGACGCCGCCGCGCTCGATTCGGTGGTCAGCGAGCTCGTCACCGCGGCCCTCGCCGCCGCGCGTGATGGGACGCTTTCCACCGGCCCCCGTGCCTGGGAGCTGTCCGCGGTCCTCGAGCGGTTACTCGCCGATCCGGCGATCGATTGGAAGGGGGGGCCGGCCACGACGCTTCTCTCCCAGGCTCGGGAACTGGAGGCGGCCCGCGCCACGATCACGGCGACGGCCAAACTCGCCTCGGCCATCGCCCCGGCGATCCTCGATGGCAACGGCGTCGATCATCCCGTCCTCGCCAAGGGGTCGGCCGCCCGTCCCGCGGCGATCGTGCCACGACGATTCCTCGAGGCAGTCGACGGCGGTCAACAGCCCGTCTGGCCGGCATCGTCGTCGGGGCGCCGGGAACTGGCCGGTCGGGTCCTCGATCCGTCGAATCCCCTCACGGCCCGGGTGGCGGTGAATCGGTTCTGGCATCACCTCTTCGGACGCGGTCTGGTCCCCACGCCCGACAATTTCGGCAAGCTCGGCGAACCGTTTGCCGATGCCGGCGCTCGCGCCCTCCTCGATACCCTCGCGGTCCGTTTCCGGGAGGAAGGATGGAGCATGAAGCGGTTGGTGAAGGAGATCGTCACCAGCAGCACCTGGCGAATGCAATCGGTGGCCGATCCGCGGGCGGTGGAACGTGATCCCACGAACCGCCTCCTCCACCACTTCCCGCTCCGGAGGCTCGAAGGTGAGGCGGTCCGTGACAAGATCCTGGCCGTGTCGGGCCGGCTCGATCCGAAGGTCGGTGGCCCGCCGGTAGAGGTGGCGCTGTCGGACTTCCACGAAGGCCGCGGCAAGCCGGGGTCGGGGCCGCTGGATGGCGATGGCCGCCGCAGCATCTACACGAGGATCCGGCGCAACTTCCTCCCGGCGATCCCCCTGGCCTTCGACATGCCGGTGCCGTTCCAGGCGATGGGGCGGCGGAATATCACCAACGTGCCGGCGCAGGCGCTGACCCTCATGAATGATCCGTTTGTCGTCGAGCAGTCGGGGCGGTGGGCCGCGCGGATCCTGGCCGCTTCAGCCCCGAGCGTCGACGATTCAATCGTGAAAATGTACCGCGAGGCCTTCGCCCGCGTTCCATCGCCCGACGAGGTGGCCGCGGCGCGGGGATTCCTCGTCGCCCAGACGGCGCTCCATGGAGGGGATTTCGCCGCTGATCAGCGGCTTTCCGCAGCGTGGGCTGATCTCGCCCACGCGCTTGTCAACGCCAAGGAGTTCATCTTCATCCCATGAGCCGCAATCCTCCCCGCAGCGGCCCCGGTCACCACTGCCGGCGCTACCGTCCCGCTGCGCTCTCGCGCCGCGCTCTTCTCGCCCAGGCGTCGTGCGGATTCGGAGGGATGGCGGCGGCGGCCCTCCTCCACGCCGAAGCGGCCCGAGCCGATTCTGTGGCGCCGGTCAACCACCACCCCGCAACGGCGAAGAACGTCATCTTCCTCTACATGGACGGCGGCGTGTCCCAGGTCGACAGCTTCGACCCGAAGCCGCGGCTCGAGCAGGATGCCGGGAAGAACCCCCGCGATCTGTTTAAGGTCGACCAGACGCAGTTCAACAACGTCGGCACGATTCTCCCCAGCCTGTGGAAGTTCAAGCCGTACGGGGCGTGCGGCCTGCCGGTCAGTGATCTCTTCCCGCACATCGGCTCGGTCGCCGACGAGCTGGCGGTGATCCGCTCGATGACCAGTGAGTTCCCCGAGCACACCAACGCCAACTACTTCCTCCACACCGGCAGCGGGCTGCAGGGAAGGCCGAGCATGGGGGCGTGGACTACCTACGGCCTGGGGAGCGAGAACGACGATCTCCCCGGCTACATCGTCGTCAACGGTGGCCTGATCCCGCCGGGCGGGCTCGACAACTTCACCAACGGCTTCCTGCCCGCCACGTTTCAGGGATCGGTGTTCAAGCCGACCGCCACGGGGCTGTCGAATGTCAGCCGCCGGGACGGTTCGAGGGATGGCCAGATCGCCAAACTCGACTTCGCCCGCGGGCTCGATCGTTCCTTCGCGGCCCGGCTCAGCGGCGAGGGGGAGGCGCCTGACGCTCTCGAAAGCGCGATCGCCAATCAGGAGCTTGCCTACCGGATGCAGACGTCAGTCCCCGATCTTCTCGACCTCTCGGGGGAGACCGATTCGATCAAACACGACTACGGGTGCGATTCCGAGAACGAGCCGACGCGGATTTTTGCCAACGAGTGTCTCCTCGCACGGCGGATGGTGGAGCGGGGGGTGAGGTTCGTCGAATTGACCTGCACCTCGGTCGGCACCGACCGCTGGGATCAGCATGGCAATCTGCGGGAGGGGCATGCCGCCAATGCCCGTGCGGTCGACCAGCCGATCGCGGCGCTGATCCGCGACCTCCGGCAGCGCGGCATGCTCGACTCGACGCTCGTCGTCTGGAGCGGTGAATTCGGTCGCACGCCCTTTGCCCAGGGGGGCGACGGGCGCGACCACAATCCCCAGGCCTACTCGATGTGGATGGCCGGGGGGGGCGTGAAGGGGGGCGTGACGGTCGGGGCGACCGACGACTACGGCTATCGGGTCGTGGAGAAGAAATTCCAGACCCACGACCTCCACGCGACGATGCTCCATCTGATGGGCATCGATCACACGCGGCTGACGTACCGCTTCAGCGGTCGCGATATGCGGCTGACGGATGTCCACGGACACATCATCCGTGACGTGCTCAGCTGACAGGCGAATCAGTCCTTCATCGACAGGCTCTTGAGGGTGATCACGGAGCCGACCGACATCAGCGCCAGGCCGAGCCAGGCCGGCGGCTCGACCGTTCGCCGCCCAGCGGGAGCTCCGCCGCCGAACAGTGACTGTTGCTGGGGGAAGCCCTTGTCGCCGAGCTGCGCCACGAGGAGCTTGCTCGACTTCTCGCTCAAGGTGAACGACTCCACCATCCGGAACTGCACCCCGACGAGGAACAGGAGCAGCCCGGCGAGCAGGAGATGGGATCGTTTGGGAACCATGACAAGCCTCCGTGACGGGTGCCAAGCACCCCGTCCATCACCGGAGGATCGTATCGCCGGACCTGTCCGCTCCAGTTCCGCGGCGGGAAGTGTGGTGGGATCGATTGTCGCGGTCGCACCGGCCGGGCATCATGCCGTCCGCTTCGCCCGCACGAGGGCGAGCAGGTCGTGCTGCGGGGCAACGAACTTGGCGATTCCCTCCGACATCAGCTCCGTGCCCATCCTGGCAATGTCGATCCGGGAGTCGAGCTCGGCGAGGACTTCCGCAGGGGGAAGATGATCGACCTGGCGGGTGAACTCCCTCCCCGATTCGTCAGCGGCCCGGTTGGTCACCGGAGGATTGGTCTGGATGTCGGCGCCGGCGAGGGCGGCCACGTAAAAGCAGGGATCGACCCCGGCCTCCTTCACGCCGGTACTGGCGAACACGATCGACTGGGCCAGCGGGGTCGGATGCCGCTGCCAGAAGAGCCGGTTGGCATTCCAGATCCGCTTGGCATTGACGATCGCCGTCTGGCCGCGGGCCGCCGCCGACAGGTCTGGTGCCTGTTTCGCGGCCCAGACGTCGACCCGAGACACAAACACGCTGTAGACGCTCTTGAAGGCAGCGAGCGACGGCAGCCGGCTGGCACCGCGCCAGACGGCCTCGCGGGCCTGCTCGACTTGGGCCTGCGTGAACAGGAGCGTGACATTCAGGGGCACGCCCGCCGCGGCGAGCGGCTCGAGCGCGGCGATCCCCGCCGCCGACGCCGGCACCTTGATCATCCGGTTGCGGTGGCCGCGGGACCACGCCAAACCGAGCTCGACATACCGGGCGACACGCTCGGCGTGCGTCAGCGGGAGAGCGGGATCCTCGATGAGCGGATCGAGCTCGAAGCTCACCCACCCATCATCCCCACCCGAAGCCTCCCACACCTCCAGATATTCCCCCTCAGCCCCGGCGACCAATTCGTCCGCCAGCGCCCAGGCAACCCCTTCATCGTCGCTCCCCGTGGCGGTCAGCGCGGCGATCCGGTCGTTGAACCGGCCACTCTTCACGAGGTCGGCGATGATCGCCGGATTGCTCGTGGCTCCGCTCGCGCCGGCGGCTCGCGCCTGCCGGACGAGGTCGGGATCGACCGAATCGAGCCACAGGCGCGTGCCCGTGGCGACCAGCGAGGCGAGTCCGGTGGCCATGCGAAAACTCCTTGGGAAGCATGAGACTTGGGTGGCAGGGGGGCTGGGAAGAGTGGGAAGATCATAGCAGTTCCGGGGCATTTTCTTGTAGAGCTGAGTCTTCCCGTGACGATCAATAATTCCGGTAGGGACGACTGTCCGGCCCGTTACCCTCGGTCAAGGGGTCAGTGGTGATCAACTTCCTGCCTCGTTTTGTCTTCCGCGTCTTCGGTATCGCTCTCGTGGCGGTTTCGAGTCTGGGGGCCTGCCGTGTGGTGGCCGCGCCTCCTTCCGGGGCGGCGATTGCTCCGGTGGACGAAGAGGGTCTGCTCCTCGGGACCGAGCCGCTCATCGCTCCGGAGCCCGACGCAGCGATCGACCTGTTCGATGCCGCGGCCGAGGGCACCCCTGGCCGCGACCCGCTCGACGGAGCGCTGCGGAGCGTCGTCGGCGAGCCGCTCCCGGAGGGATCGTCCGAGACGCTCGTCAGCCCCGAGCCATCGCTGATGGACGGGCTCCTCGTCGACGAGATGCCGGAGGAGGTGAGCTCGGGGGGCTGGTTCGGCACCGGGGAGTATTACGGCTCCGCCGAGCTCGTGTTCCTCAATCGTGGCCGCAACTACCGCAAGGTGATCGGCCACGATTCCGATCTACTCACCCTCAACGCTCTCGATCGGTATTTGGTCCTCAAGTCGAAGATGGGGGTCTTCACGACCGACTCGCTCCCCTACAACGTTTCCCCCGGGGCGCGGATCACCGTCGGCGAATTCCTCGGCCGCGACTACCTCGATCGCGATAGGTCGCTTGAGGTCACGTACTACGGCGGCTTCTCCTTTTATCAGAACGATGGCTGGAACTCGATTATCACCCCGGAGAAACAAACCTACCTCGTCACCCCCCTCTCCGACGCGACGCCGGGCTTCACCGGGGCCCAGCAATACCTGACGACGAGCTCCTCGACCTTCAACAGCATTGAGGCCAACTTCAAGCTCCTCCGCCGCCTAGGGCGCGACAAGATAACGATGGTCCCCAACGGCGAGTGGGCGCGGCACGCCGAACGTGGCTGGCTGCCGGCGATCCTCGTCGGCGCGCGGCTTGCCAATTACAACGAGGCCTTCTCCTTCAGCAGCAGGGCCTATTCGACGCCCCTCGAAAAATTCAGCGGAGACTATCTGATCCAGACGGACAACTGGCTGTTGGGGCTGAATCTCGGTGGCGAGCTGATCAGCCGGAACGAGTTCTTCTACTGGGGGCTCCGCGGCCGCGCCGCGCCGGCGATCTCCTTCGCCGGCACCCAGCAGCAGATGAACACCCGCAACACCGGCTACCAGCAGCCCAATGCGGTGCCGGCGGAGGGAACGCCCATTCCGCCCGTTCCCTTCCTGTATCCCACGGTGCCTGCCAACACCCGTCAGCCCTTCCCGGAGGGGACCGAGGTGTGGAAGATGGCCGCGCAGCAGGTTGGCCCGGGCTTCCTCGGCGACCTGACCTGCTTGGCGGGCTGGAACATGACCCCCAACTCGTCGATCCAGGTGGGCTACGACATCCTCTGGGTGGCGGGCGTGGCTACGGCGACGCGGCAATTCAGCATCAACAAGACGCGCTACAACCAGATCGATCCGGGCGGCCAGTCGTTCATGATGGGCTTCTCTTTCGGCTACAACCAGACCTGGTGAGCCGAGAGCCCGCCGCGGCTCACGCCGCGGCGACCACCGCTGCCGCTGCCTGCCCGGTCGAGCAGAGGTTGACGGCGACCACCGTGCCGGGGCGATCGGCGAGCGGCCCGCCATGGACGACGGCGACGGGGCAGTCGGGGTCGGGCGACTCGTAGTTGAGCGTCGCCGGGACGAGCCCCGCCTCCAAGCCGAGGATGCTCGCGGCCAACTCCAAGGCGCCGCCGCCGGCCCCGAGATGGCCGAAGACGCTCTTCGGGGCGGTCACCGGGATGTCCCCGAGCTCGGCAGTGATGGCGGTGGCCTCGACCCGGTCCATGTCCCTCGTCGAGGCACCGTGGGCGTTGACGTGGCCGATGTCGCCGGGCCCGATGCCGGCCCGGTCAATCGCCGTCCGGATGGCCATGCGCAGCGCCGATCCGGTCAGCGCCCCGCCCCCCGCTGCCGACTCGCAGCGTGATGCGACCGAGAGGAGACGGCCGCGGATCCTCGCCCCGCGACGGTGGGCGTGGTCGCGCGACTCGAGGACAAACATCGCCGCCCCCTCACCGTTGACCAGCCCGTCGCGCTCGAGGTCGAAGGGACGGCTGGCCCGGGTGCAGTCGTCGCGGCGCCGGGAGAGGAGGGCGTCGCCACGGGCCACCAGCGCCATCGGATGGAGCCGGCACCCCGTTCCCCCGGTGAGCATCACGTCGGCCCAGCCGCGGCGGATGACACTTGCCGCCTCGCCGATCGCGAGCAACCCGGAGACGTCGCCGAGGACAATGGTGTTGTTCGGGCCACGGGCATCGTGGGCGATGGCGATGTGCGAGGCGGTCATGTTGGGGAGATGCTTGAGGAGCCAGAGCGGATGGAGATCGTCGTGGATCGCCTCCGACCAGACGGAGAAATCAAACGCTCCCCCCGCCAGCGCCCGTCGGTAGGTCCGCTCCAGATCCTCCAGATCGGCGTAGATCATGTCGCCCCCGACGACGACGCCGAACCGTTCCGGGGCGAGTGCTCCGGCCGTGATTCCGGCGTCGCCCATCGCCAGATCGGCGGCGGCAAACCCGAACTGGATCTCGCGGCTCATCACCTTGAGGCTCTTCCTCGGCCGCACCCACAGCTTCGGGTCGAAGTCGGCGATCTCGCCGCCGAACGCGATCGGGAGGCTGCTGGAGTCGAAGCGGGTGATCGGCCGGATTCCCGACCGGCCGGCGAGGAGCGATGTCCAGAAGTCGTCACCGCCGATCCCGATCGGACTGACCACACCGACCCCGGTGACGACGACCTCGCGACGACTGCTCATGCTCGAAACCTAAACCAATCCAGCGTGGCGCGGAAGTGGGGCGGCATCGCCCCTGCCTTCCGGGATGGTCGCAGAACACCAGATCGGGCGGCAGCCGGCGCGATCGGCTGCCGCGGGTGGGCCGCCCGCCAATCAGAGGGCTCTTCGGGAAGGCCTGCGGCCCACAGGCCTCGCCGCTCCCGTCGGGCGGCCGACTCGGCCTCGACAAGATCAGGATCGGGGGCGATCCGCCCGAACACCCAGGCGTGTCCTTCGGCCACCATCTCGCGGTTGATGTCGCGATCGTCGATCCACAGCGTGCCGAGGAGACGGCCGTGCTGGTCATAGCCGCGCGAGACGACGGCGATCCGGCTTCCGGCCACCTTCCGCGACAGCGCCTGGGACGATTCCCTGCCCCATGCCTGGGCCGCCTCCGGGGCGTCGATGCCGAGGAGACGGATCTTGTGCCTCCCCCCCTGGGGATCGACGCAGGTGATTGTGTCGCCATCGTGAACGGTGCGCACCGTCCAGGTGGTCCGCGCCGTCCAGGTGAGGCGCGCCCTCCAAGTGGGGCGCGCGAGGGCGTCGGGGATCCGGCAGCGCTCCACCGCCGCCGTGCCGACAGCGGCCACCGCCATGGCAGCGATCCACCACGGCCGCCACCGCGACGGCAGACCATGCAGCGGGTTCGGGGGCCGCATTGGTCTCACGCCAGCCAGTCCTCGATGACCCGGCCATGGATATCGGTGAGGCGGAAGTCGCGGCCGCTGTGGCGAAACGTCAATCGGGTGTGGTCGAGGCCGAGGCAGTGGAGGAGCGTAGCCTGGAGATCATGGACATGGACCGGCTTCTCGACCGCCTTGAAACCGAGCTCGTCGGTGGCGCCGTAGGCCGTCCCCCCCTTCACGCCACCGCCGGCCATCCAGACGCTGAAGCCGTGGTGGTTGTGATCGCGCCCCGAGATCTCCTTGATGTTGGTCCCAGGCTGGGGCAGCTCCACCGTCGGCGTCCGCCCGAACTCGCCCCCCCAGAGCACGAGCGTGCTCTCGAGGAGCCCCAAGGCGACAAGATCGTCGAGGAGCGCGCCGATCGCCTGATCGCACTCCTTCGCCAACCGTCCGTGGTTTGCTCGAAGAGCGTCGTGGCTGTCCCACGGCTGCCCCTCGCCATGCCACACCTGGACGTAGCGCACGCCGCGCTCGACGAGCCTGCGGGCGATGAGCATCTGCCGCCCCTGGGTGTCGTCGCCGTAGCGGTCGCGGACATGCTGTGGCTCGCGGGTGACGTCGAAGGCCTCCCCCGCCTCTGCCTGCATCCGCCAGGCCAGCTCCATCGAGGCCAGCCTGGCCTCGAGTTGCGGGTCGTGGTCGCGGGCGGCCAAGTGCCTGCGGTCGAGCGCCGTCGTCAGATCGAACTGCCGGCGCTGGGCATCGCGGTCGAGGAATGGGTGGCGGACATTCTCGACGAGGTCCTCCACCTTCCGTTTGGCGGTGTCGACATAGGTTCCCTGATAGGCGCCGGGGAGAAAGGCGTTGCGCCAGTTCTCCGTGCTCTTGATCGGATACCCGCCCGGGCACATCGCCACGAAGCCGGGGAGATTCTGGTTTTCCGTCCCCAGGCCGTAGGTCACCCACGCCCCGACGGCGGGGCGGACGAGCCGGCTATCGCCGCAATTCATGAGCATCAGCGACGGCTCGTGATTGGGGACATCGGCGTGCATCGAGCGGACGACGAGGAGCCGGTCGGCATGCCGGGCCACCGATGGGAACAGATCGCTGATCTCCAGCCCGCTCTCGCCGTGGCGACGGAAGGCGAACGGCGAGGGGAGCGCGGCGCCGGTGCGACGTTCGGTGGGAAGGGTGCCCGGGACCTCCTGACCGGCATACTTCTCCAGCGCCACCTTGCGATCGAAGGTGTCGAGGTGGCTCGGGCCCCCGTTGGCGAAGAGATGGATGACGGCCCTGGCCCGCGCGGGGAAGTGCGGGGGGCGGGGCGCGAGCGAGCGGTGGATCGGCTCCGGTGACGATGCCGGGGTGGCGCTCGAGTTGGCGGCGGCTGCCTCGGTCTCCAAGAGGCTCGCCGCCCCGAGCCACCCGAGCCCCAGCCCGGTGCGGAGGAGGACGTCCCGACGGGTGACCGGGGCGGAATAGCAGAGGCGCAGGGGATTCATGGTGGCGCAGCCGAGGAGCGAGGGGCCCGGAGGGGGGCCATCAGTCGATAAATTGGAATTCGGCCGAGGCGAGGAGCGCCTGAGCGAGTTGCTCCCAGGGGCCGAAATCGGAGGTCGTGGAACCGGCGACGGCGAGAAATCCTTTCGCGGCGCTGATCTCGTCGCCATCGGGGGAACGCGAGAGACAGGCCCGCCATAGCCGCTCGATGCGGGTGTCTTCCTGCGCTCCCCCCTCCCGCAGCGACCGCGCGGCGACCTGCCGGGCGGCGTCGATCACCAGCGGCGCGTTGAGGGCGGCGAGCGACTGCTGGGGGACGCTCGTCCGGCTCCGTTCATGCGTTGCGGCATCGGGGTTGGCGACGTCGAAAATCCGCAGGATGCCCGGCACGTCTTGGCGGTCGAGCCGCGTGTAAAGAGTGCGGCGGTGCATGGCATCCTGGGCGAGCGGGTTGACCCCACGGCCGCCACGGGTGTGCGTGTCGAGAACCCCTGCCGCCGACATCAGGCCATCCCGCCACGCTTCCCAGTCGAGCCGGTGCCGGTTGGCACGGGCGAGGAGCCGGTTGTCGGAATCGGCGGCCAGCTGATCGGCCGTGGCGACCGCCGACCGCCGCCAGGTGCGGCTGGTGACGATCTCGCGGTGGAGCCAGTGAAGGCTCCACTTTCCGTCGTCGACGAAGCGCCGGGCCAGATCGTCGAGGAGCTCCGGATGGCTCGGCGGCTCGCCGCGCAGCCCCAGATCACCGACCGGATCGACGATCCCGCGGCCGAAGTGGTGCGCCCAGACCCAGTTGACGATCATCCGGGCGGTG
>SIAG01000057.1 GCA_009691925.1 Planctomycetaceae bacterium | reverse complement strand
CCCTTCACCTCCTCAACGGCGACACGGTGCAGGGGAAGCTCCAGCAGGGGGGGCTGATCAAGCGGCTCATCGACGCCGGCCAGCCTCCCGAAGCGATCATCGACGAAATCTATCGTCGGAGCCTCACCCGCCTGCCGACGGAGAAGGAAAAGGGGGCGATGCTGGCAATCGTCAGGGAGGATCAGAATCCGCAGCAGGCCCTCGAGGACGGATTCTGGGCGATCCTCAATTCCCGTGAGTTCGTTTTCAATCACTGACCGGAAATCCGGGTATCGCCCGGGGAACCCACTGCCATGACCATCACTCGCCTTCAGCTCGCGGCCGCCGTGGCCCTCGGTGTCTCGGCGTTTACTTCACCGGTCGTTGCGGCTGACGCCGCTGTGACGTTCGATGACAATATCCTGCCGGTTCTGCGGCAGCGGTGCGGGAGCTGCCACAACCCCGACAAGAAGGCGGGCGGCCTCGACATGACCACCTACACCGGGCTGCTGGCGGGGGGCGGTTCGGGCGGCTCCATCGAGCCGGGCGATGCGTCGGCGAGCTATCTCTACCGGCTCGTCACCCAAGAGGACGAGCCGAAGATGCCCCCCGATTCCCCGCCGATCCCGGAGGAGGAGCAAGCGATCCTCAAACGGTGGATCGACGGCGGGATCCTCGAGAACCGGGGGAGCAAGGCGGCAGCCCCCAAGAAGAAAAAAGTCAATCTTGCCATGACTGCGGCCCCGACGGAGCGTCCGGCGACGGTTCCCCTCCCGGCCCATCTCCCCCTCGAGCCGGCCATCCACACCCGTTCGCTCAACGCCTGCACGTCGATCGCCACCAGCCCCTGGGCGCCGCTGGCGGCTGTCTGCGGCCAGAGGCAGGTGCTCCTCTATCGCACCGATACGCGCGATCTCGCCGGCGTCCTGCCCTTTCCGGAAGGGCGGCCGCAGGTGCTCCAATTCAGCCGCAACGGCAGCCTCGTCCTCGCCGGCGGCGGCCGGGGCGGGGCTAGCGGCAAGGTGGTGGTGTGGAGTGTCGACAGCGGCCGCCGCGTGATGGAGATCGGGGACGAGCGCGACACCGTGCTCGCCGCCGACATCAGCTCCGATCACCGGTTTGTGGCCCTCGGCGGCCCGCAAAAGGTGGTGCGGATCTACTCGACCGAGACCGGTGAGCTCCTCCACGAGATGAAGAAGCATACCGAGTGGGTGACGGCCGTCGGCTTCAGTCCGGACGGCGTCCTCCTCGCCACCGGCGACCGCAACGGCGGCGTGATGGTGTGGGAGTCGGGAACGGGGCGCGATTATCTAACGCTTGCCGGCCACACCGCGGCGATCACGGCCGTCTCCTGGCGGGGGGATTCCAATCTCCTCGCCACCGGCAGCGAGGACGGCACGATCCGCCTTTGGGAGATGGAGAACGGCGGCCAGGTGAAGAGCTGGAACGCCCACGGTGGCGGTGTCGCGGCGCTCGAGTTCACCCGTGACGGCCGGATCGTCAGCATCGGCCGCGACAAGCAGCCGAAGATCTGGGCCCAGGATGGCAACCAGCAAAAGGCCTTCGACCCCTGCAGCGATCTCGGGCTGGCGGTCTCCTTCTGCGATGAGACCGATGCGGTGATCGTCGGCGACTGGACGGGGGAGATCCGCGTCTGGAAGGCTGCCGACGGAGAGCGTCTCAGTGGGATCACGAGTAATCCGGAGCCGATCGCCGCGCGGATCGCGGCAGCCGAAAAGGTGGTGGCGGAACGGGGGCCGGTCGTCGAGCCGGCGAAGGCCGCAGCCGCGGAGGTCGCCGGTCAACTGGCGGGCCTGCAGCAGGCCTACGACGGCCTCGTGCAGGCGAAGGTGGGGGCTGACACGCAACTGGCCGAGATGGAGAAGGGGTTTGATGCGGCGATGGTGGTGAAAACGGAGGTGGCGGCGGCGTATACGGTCGCCACCGACGCCGCGGTGGCCGCGGCCCGCGACCTTGCCCCGCTCGTCGAAGCCCAGGCCAAGTCGCTCGCGGCGGTGGCCCAGAATCCAGCCGACGAGGGGGCCAAGCAGTCGCTGGCCGAGGTCGGGGAGAAACTCCGGCTCCAGCGCGAGGCGATCGCGGCCCGCGAAGCCGAGCTGATGGCCTCCGCCACGCGGATAGCCGACGGCGAAAAGAAGCTCGCCGAGACGACTGCCCAGCGTGACCAAGCCAAGGCCGTTGCCGACCAGATGGCGGCCAAGATCGCCGAGACGACGTCCGGCCTCGAGGCGCTGAAATCCTCTGCTGCGGCGGCGGCGACGAAAGTAGCGGAGCTCTCGACCCAACTCGACGCCGCCCGGGCCGACCTGGCGCGCTGGCAGGGGGAGCAGGTTTTCGTCCAGAAGTTCACCGAGCTTTCCGGGTCGGTGGCTGCCCGTGAGGAGGTCGTTCGGCAGGCGGACACGAAGGTGGCCGAGGTCCGCGGCACGATGGCCGGGGACGAACAGGCCCGCCGCGACATCGCGGGCAAGAAAGCAGAACGCCTGAAGGCCGTCGAGGCCCTCTCTGTGGCTCTCGCTGCGGCAGCCGGCGAGCACGCCGCGCTGCTGGAAAAGATCGCCAAACGCCAGCAGGAAATCTCGATCCAGCAGGGCACGATCGACACGATCACGAAAGCTTCCGGGATACTCGAGCAGGCCGCCACCCTTGCAAAAGCCGCGTTCGACGTCGTCGCCGGTGATGCCGAGCTCGCCGCCGCCCACAAACTCCTCGTCGACACGCTGGCCGCGAAAGTGGCACAGATGAAGGGGATGCGAGAGGGGATAGAAGCCTTGGCCGCCGAGCGGGCCGGCTGGGAGAAGCAGGCGGCCGAAACGGTGGCGATGATGGAGAAGCGGCAGGCCGAGATGCCGGCGCTGGTTGCCGCGGCAGCCGAGATGGACGGGCCGCTGGCCGAGGCGGCGAAGGTGGTGGAAGGAGCGGGCGCGGCCGTCACAGCAGCCGAGGCCGAAGCGGCCGCCAGGCAAGCCGAGGTGGAGGCCGCTGTCCGCGATCTCCTCGCGCTCCAGGGAATCCAGTAGGGAATCCAGTAGGGAATCCAGTAGGGAATCCAGTAGGGAATCCAGTAGGGAATCCAGTAGGGAATCCAGCAGGGAATCCAGCAGGGAATCCAGCCTCCGCCACACCCAGCCGTGAGACCGATCGATCTCAATCCCCGGCCGGCTTGACGAGCCCGCGGATGAGGAGATCATCCCCCAGGGGCGTTGTCTGCTCGACGACGATCCGCTGGGCGGCCCCCACGCCCGCGGCCCCGCGCCCGGCGATCACGGCGGGGGCCCCGGAGCCACCGAGGAGCTTCGGCGCGATAAACGCCCATGCCTCGTCGATGAGGCCGCCGTCGTGGAGGCTCCCGAGGATCCCGGAGCCCCCTTCGACGAGGAGGTTCGTGATTCGCTCCCGGCCGAGATGCGCCAGGAGCGCAGCCAACCGCGCGTCGCGGTCGGTCTCCTTCCCGCGCCAAATCCCGCACCCGAGCAAACGGAGCGCCTCGAGCCGCTCCTGCGGCGCGTCCGGGCCGACGGCGACGAGGAGTGGAATCTCGCGGGCGGTCTGCACCAGCCGGCTCGCCGGGGGAAGCCGAGCTGTCGAGTCGACCACCACCCGGAGCGCGACCCGTCGCCCCGCCGGCCGGGCTGTGAGGAGTGGATCGTCGGCCAGGGCCGTTCCGATGCCGACGAGGATGGCGTCCATCCGGCCCCGGAGCGCGTGAACGACCCCGCGCGAGGCCGCGTTCGAGATCCACCGCGAATCGCCACCGCTGGCCGCGGTCCGGCCGTCGAGGCTCATCGCCCACTTGGCGATCACCCACGGTCGACCCGCGCTGACGAGGCGGCGAAACGGCGCCGTGAGGCGGGTGGCCGCCTCCTCCAGAACCCCGCTCTCGACCTCGAGGCCGGCGGCCCGCAGGCTCGCGATCCCGCCACCGTCGACCGCCGGGAAGGGATCGCCCGCTCCGATTACCACCCGCCGGATCCCCGCCGCGATCACCGCGGCCGTGCAGGGGGGAGTCTTGCCGTGGTGGCAGCAGGGCTCGAGCGTCACCACGAGGGTGCCGCCGCGGGCCGCCTCCCCCGCAGTCTCCAGCGCCATCACCTCGGCGTGCGGGCCGCCATGGCGCTCGTGCCATCCCTCGCCGACGACCCGTCCGTCGGCCGCCAGCACAACGGCGCCGACCTGCGGATTCGGCTCCACGAAGCCTTCGCCACGGCGGGCCAGTTCGAGGGCCCGCTCCATTGCCGACGCTTCCGATTGCATGTCAGCTGCCGGGGGTCCAGATGGCCTTCTTCTCTCCCTGGGGGGAGGCCTGACCACCTCCGCCTGGCGTCCAGATTCCCCCACCAGACGAGGCTGCCGGCGCGGCTCCGGCTGATCCGGCGCCGCCGAGCGTCGTGGGAGCAGCGCCGCCGGCACGGGCCGCGGCCAGCCCGGGGAGGTCGATGCCTGCCTCCATGAGAACCTCCGCCACCGCCTCCATGGTCCGGGCGTCGCGGGAATGCTCCCGGCGGAGATGGTCGAGGAGCCGCATCGTGTCGGCCTGGTCGCCACGCTGGAGGCGGATCCTCAATTCGTTGACGTCGACCATGCCGTCGTTGGCCTTCAGTTCCGCGATCATGTTCCGCAACTCGGCGATGATCTCGAGCTTCCGCACGCTTCCCTGGGCCCGCTCTTCGAGGAACGACAGCGCCTCCCAGCGCTCTTCCGGGGTGGCATCGGCGCGGGCGAGGATCGCCTCCGCGGTCCGCTCGGCGGCGAGGTCGAAGCCGGCGTCGGCCGCCATCAGGAACAGCCCCCGCAGCTCGCCCCGATCGAGTCCCTCGAGGACCACCCGGTGCCAGCGCATCGGCGGCACCTCCTCGAGCGGCTTGGCCGAGGGGATCGGCACGGCGGCCTTGATCCCGAGCTTCTGCCGCATCTCGATCCAGGCCGCGGTGGCATCGGCACGGCGGCTGGTCGCCTCCCCCTCGACGACGAGCGCCTCGACACGGACGGCCCCGTCCCCGTCCGCGAGCGCCTGACGGGGGGTTTTGCCGAGGAGCTCCGGGAGCGGCATGTCGGGCCAGATCGCATGGAAGCGGCCCCACAGCGCTGATCGTTGGATATCGAGGAGGCGATCGAGCGGCCCGGGCTCGCCCGCAGGGGTCCCAGTGGCCGGGGCGGCAGGGGGCACCAAGCGGAATTGCGTGGCCAGGAGCCAGGTCGTCGGCGTCGCCACCGGGAGATTTCCGCCGTCCGAGAGGCGCGCGAACGTGACCTTCGTGAGCCCGGCAACGATCCCCTCGGCCTCCCCGACATCGGGCTCGAAGCCCTGGAGGATGACCTCGGCCTCGTGGTCGGTCTGCCGGCCGAAAACGAGGAGCGTCGCCAGTTGGCGCCCCGGCATCGCGGCAGCGGTGCCGGCATTGTAGACCCGCCACACCGACCGCGGTGGCACCGCCCCGCGGGAGACCCACTCGGAACGTTCGAAGGGAGTGGGCTCGAGCCGACCATCCTTGCGGAATCGGTCCTCGAGAAGATCGAGGCCGTCACCGCTGGCATCGTCGGCCGGAAGGGCTCCGGCGACACGGATGAGGGGGATCGACGGGGAGCGATCTTTGTCGGCCTCGGTCTCCAGCGCCATCGCCCGCCCGGTCGCCTCCACGGCCGCGTCGTGGTCGCCGCGGCGGAGCTTCGCCACTTCCGACCAGGCCTCGGCGGCCTCGGAGGGAAGGGCAAGGAGCTCGCACACCCGGGCGAGGTTCGTGAACACCTCCGGGCTCTCTGCGGAGATTTTTTTCAGGCTCCGGAAGGTCGTCAGCGCCTTCCCCAGCCGCCACTCACGGGCGGCCTTGAGACCGATGTCAAACTCGAAGCGCCAGGTGGAATCCTCTGGGCAGGTCTCGAACGGGACGCGGGCCCGCAGGGCCGCCGGGACGCCGGCCGAGCCGACGACCGAGGCGAGCATGTGCCGATCCTCCGCCGAGCCGATCCCGGCCTCGGTGAGCCACTCCACGATCCCCTGGGCAAAGCCGGAATGGCCGGTCTGCGCGGCGACCTGCACGAGGGTGGCGGCGATCCCTTCCATCTCCGGTCCGATCTCGGCTCCGGCCGCCTCGCGGGCCTTGTCGAACAGCGCGGCGGCCTCCTGGATCCGGCCGTTGATCGCCTCCGCCACCGACGCTTGGCCGAGGGCGAGGGAGTTGGATGGGAATGCCGCCAGGAACTCCGCAGCCCCCGTGGCCGCCTCGGCGAACTTGCGTGTGGCAAACTGGAGCTTGGTGCGCGTCGCGAGGAGACAGGCGCGCCCTGGCGTCTTGGCGAGTTGACGCTCGACCTGCTCCAGGGCCGCACTCACCTGGTTCCCGTCGAGGAGCCGGTCGACCTGCTCGAGCTCGCCGACGAGATCCTGGCAGCAAAACTTGATCTTCTTCCCCGTTCCCCCGGGGCAGGCAGCGTAAGGATCGATCGGCATGCGCAGGCGAACTCCGGTGGTCGGAAACGGGCGGATTTGGAGCTGTCGAATGTACCAGAGGCCGGCCCAGGCGGGAGGCGGTGGGCAGGGGCCATTTGCCCCGCTCCGCGGTGCCCTGCATACTTCTGAGCTGGAGCGCGGGCAGGCGGCCGGCGCGACCACAGCCCGGCCCCCTTCGTCGCGGTCGGCGGATCTCCGGATCTGCCCGGTCCGCGGTTCCCGGACAACGGTCCCCACTCGCCATGCGACAGCCGCGGATCCTCGTTGTCGATGCTGCCGGGCCGGCCGGCCTCCCGTACGACCGGCTCGTGGCCCGGCTGCAGCCGATGGAGCTGCGGGTCGAGTCGTCGGTGGAGAAGGCAGTCGACAGCCTCTCCCGCGACCCCTGGGATGTGGGGATCCTCACCGTCCGCGCCGGCCAGTCGGCTGATGTGCTCCATGCGGCGCTCCGCCGCGCCGACCCCCGCCTTCCCCTCGTCGTCGTCGATCCGCACCCGTCGGTCGAAGCCGCCCGTGAGTGCCTCCAGGCCGGCCCCTGTGATTATCTCGGGACGGCCCTGGTCGAGGCGGGCCTTGAGGACGCGCTGGTGAGGCTCCTGGCGACGAGCCGGCAGCGGGACGCCGAGGAGGTGCTGCGGCGCGTCGTGGAGCGGCCGTACTCGTTCGAGGGATTCCTCGGCGAGAGTCCGCCGATGAGGCTGGTCTACTCCGTTGTCGAACGGGTGGCAGCGAGCAACGTCGACGTCCTCGTCACTGGCGAGACCGGCACCGGCAAGGAGCTCGTCGCACGGGCGATCCATCAGCGGAGCCGACGGGCCCAGGGGCCATTCGTGCCGGTCGACTGCGGCGCGATCCCCGATGGGCTGCTGGAGAGCGAATTGTTCGGTCATGAACGGGGCGCTTTCACCGGGGCCGATGCCCGCCGAATGGGCCTGATCGAGTTCGCCGACGGTGGCACGCTGTTCCTCGACGAGGTCGGGGAGCTGCCCCTCCCACTCCAGGCCAAGCTCCTCCGGGTCCTCCAGGAGCGCCGTGTCCGCCGGGTCGGGGCCCGCCAGGAGAATGCCGTCGACGTCCGTGTCGTTGCCGCCACGTCGCGGGCGATCGACAAGATGGTGGAGCGGGGGGGCTTCCGCCGTGACCTCTTCTACCGCATCAATGTCGTCCGCATCGATCTTCCCCCGCTGCGGCTGCGCGGTGATGACATCGGCCTGTTGGCGGAGTGGTTCGCCAACCGCGCCGCTCAGGAGATGGGCCGGCCGGTGGCGGGGCTTTCGACCGATGCCTACCAGGTGCTGAAGAATTACCACTGGCCGGGGAACGTCCGCGAGCTCCAAAACGTCGTCCGCCGGGCGATCGCCATGGCCCGCGGGCCGATGGCGGGGGTCGATGATCTGCCCGACGACGTTGTCTCCACGGCCGGCCGTTCCGCCGGCGCCGAAGCGGGCGCGATCGGCTTCTTCGCCCAGCGGGCCGAGCAGGTGGCCCGCTTCGAGCGGACCTATCTCACCGAGCTCCTCTCCCGCCATCTCGGCGATGTCTCGGCGGCCGCCCGCGAGGCCCGCCTGCCGCGAGGCACGCTTTACCGGCTGATGAAGTCGCACGGCCTCGACGGGGCGAGCTTCCGCCGGCTGCCGGAGCCGCGGGGCGATGCCCGCCCGGCCAACCAGACCGCTTGAACCGGAGTCGGCGGGAGTGTCTCATCGGCGCGACACCGCGCCCCACCGGCGCGACAGCCGTTCCAGGGGCGGATTCCCCGGGCTGGCGGGGCGGGTGCGGGCCGGCAGACCGACCTTCGATGTGCCATCGGCGTGACGCATCCCGACCCGCCGCTACCCCGAAAACAAGGTCGCGGAGCCTGAATCGGGCGTTGCATCCCTTTCGGAAGGTTTGGCATGCCGCGTGCATAGTTAAAGCGTCATAGGCCGGTCGCAACGATCGGTGCCATCGAGTCCACAGCAACACACCCGTCTAGGAGTCCGTGCCATGAAGAAGATCGAAGCCATCATCCGCCACTTCAAGCTCGAAGAGGTCAAGGATGCTCTGAACGCCGCCGGTGTCCGCGGCATGACCGTCACCGAGGTCCGCGGCTTCGGCCGCCAAAAGGGACACACGGAGACCTACCGTGGCGCCGAGTACTCCGTCGACTTTCTCCCCAAGGTGAAGATCGAGGTCGTCGTCAGCAACGAGGAGGCCCCGGGCGTGATCAACAAGATCATGTCCACCGCCCGCACCGGCCAGGTCGGTGACGGCAAGATCTTCGTCACCGATCTCGCCGAGGTCGTGCGCATTCGCACCGGCGAGACGTCCGCCGCCGCCATTTGACTGCTGGCTTTACGGCGGCACGGCCATCCCTGGCCGTGCCGCCTTTGGCTGACCGCGGCGAGCTCTGCCGCGGCGAGCTCGGCGGGGGTGGCCCTCGGCGCGTCAGGTCGCCAGGGGACGCGTCATCTCCGCGGGGATCACCCAGCGGTCGTAGTCCTCGGCACTGACGTACCCGGAGGCGACGGCAGCAGCCTTGAGGCTTGTCCCTTCGAGATGGGCCTGCTTTGCGATCTTCGCCGACTTCTCGTAGCCGATGTGGGTGTTGAGGGCGGTAACGAGCATCAACGATTCGTCGAGGTGCTGGCGGATGCGGGTCAGGTTTGGCTCGATGCCGACGGCGCAGTGGATCCGCATCGAGTCGCAGGCGTCGGCCATCAGCTCGGCCGACTCGAGCACGTTGTGGATCATTACCGGCTTGTAGACATTGAGCTGGAAATTGCCCTGCGAACCGGCGAAGGCCACGGCGGCATCGTTCCCGAACACCTGCACGCAGACCATCGTCATCGCCTCGCACTGGGTCGGGTTCACCTTCCCTGGCATGATCGAGCTCCCCGGTTCGTTCTCCGGGATTGAGATCTCGCCGATCCCGCAACGTGGCCCGGAGGCGAGCCAGCGGATGTCGTTGGCGATCTTGAGCAGCGCCATCGCCAGGCTCCGCTCGGCGGCACTGACATCGACCAACGCATCGTGGGCCGAGAGGGCGGCGAACTTATTCTCCGCCGACACAAATGGATGGCCCGTCTCACGGGCGATGAACTTCGCCGCGACGGTTCCGAACTGCGGATGGGCGTTGAGCCCGGTGCCGACGGCCGTGCCGCCGATTGCCAATTCGTAGAGCCCAGGGAGGGCCCGCTCGATCGCGGCCATCCGGTCGTCGAGCTGCGCTCGCCAGGCCGACACTTCCTGGCCGAGCGTGATCGGCGTGGCGTCTTGAAGGTGGGTGCGGCCGATCTTGACGATGTCGGACGTCCGCTGCTCGAGGTCTGCAAACACGTCGCGGAGCTGCCGCACCGCCGGCAGGAGACGGTCGTGAATCACCTCGACGGCGGCGATGTGCATCGCCGTGGGGAAGGTGTCGTTCGACGACTGGCCGCGGTTGACGTCGTCATTGGGATGGACAGGCTTCTTCGAGCCCATCTCGCCGCCGGCGATCTCGATGGCCCGGTTCGAGATCACCTCGTTGACGTTCATGTTCGACTGCGTGCCGCTGCCGGTCTGGAAGACGACCAGCGGGAAATGGTCGTCGAGCTTCCCGGCGATCACTTCGTCGGCGGCCTGGACGATGAGCTTGACGCGGTCGGCCGGAAGCTGCCCCAGCTCGCCGTTGGCCAGCGCCGTCGATTTCTTGAGGATGCCGAGCGCCTTCTTCACCGCCCGCCCCCACTGGAAACGGTCGACGCCGATCCTGAAGTTGTCGCGCGAGCGCTCCGTCTGGGCGCCCCAGTAACGGTCGGAGGCGACCAGCACGGCCCCCATGCTGTCGGTCTCGGTGCGCGTCGGCGTGGCGGCTGTCATGGAGCGGATCCGGAGGGGGGGAATGGACAGCGAGGGGCTCGGGGGCCGCCGCTGGGAGCATCCTTTTTCCCGCATAGCGCCCCAGGTTTCAACCGTGGGCCGGGGCTCCCCCGGAAGCCGATCAGCGCCTCAGGATGCGGCGGGCGGGAGACGGGGGCGGGGCAGCGACTTTCGCCGGGTTCGGCGTCACCGGCACGGGCAGTTCGCCGAGCGAGATCGCCAGCCAGCCGTCGGTACTGACGGCCTGGAGGACCTTCATGTCAGCGAGACGGGGATTGGTGACGAACGCCTCGGGGAGGAGCGGGAGGGGGCGTTCCTTGGGGAAGATCTTTCCGAACACCGCCCGCAGCGCGATCTCGGCCCGCCCCTGGTGCCCCGGGCCGCTGAGATGGACCGGCCCCTCGCGCTCGAGAAAGAGCTGCGGATCGTCGGCCTTCGGTCGATAGGTGACGCTGGCGACGATGTCGTGCCAGCCACGACGGCCACTCTCGATCGCCTCCAGCGCCACGCGAATGTGAACGAGGCCGTCGCGATAGTGCACCCGCAGCGGTTGCTCCCGGGCGAAGGTCACCACGACGTCTTCGGGGAGCTCATCCGGGATCCGGGGCTCGACCCCGGCACGCTCGCAGAGGAGCTTGACGAGCTCCTCCAGCGGCAGCCGCTGGCCGGCGAGCCCGAGGCGATCGAGGGCGTTGTTGATGGCCGACTCGTGGATCTGCACGGAGAGCATCGAGCCGCTCGGGGCCCGCGGCCGCGGCGTGTGGGCGGCGAGCTGGTCGTCGCCGGCGAGCCGTAGCTTCGCCATGGCGATGCCGTCGACGGTCTCCATCGCCACCGGGGTGGGCTCGAGCCCCAGCTTTACCAGCGGGCCCCAGGCCTGCGTGCGGATCCGTTCGGCGGCGGCGAGGAGTTGCGGCTCGACCTGCTGGTCGACCTCCCGGCAGGCACGAGCGACGATCTTGTCGATCACCTCGCGGTTGGCCTCGGGGAGATGCTCGTCGTGCTGGTTGCGGGCGATGTTCCGCACGAGCGAACGCATGATCGGCACGCCGTCGAAGCTCGTCTGGATGTCGGCGAGTTGCGATCGCGACGACGCCGACCCGGTGGCCTGGCCGACCCGCAGGCCCGTGCCTCCCACGCTCACCGGCTTGCGGACCGAGAACGACGAGGCGCCGCGCGAGGTCAGCGCGACCGGGCCCGATTCGGTGACCGTCCGGGAGGCGACGTCGCCGCGAACTTCGAGCACCAGCGAGATCCCGCGGGCATCGGGGCTGAAGCGGATGGAGGTCGATTGCTCGACCCGGCTCGTGCCGCGCACCTGTCGGCCGAGGACGGTGTCGTCGACCGGCGCCGTCGTCACCTGGGCGGGGGGCATGACCCGCTCCATGAACTTCTGGTGGACGGCGACACGGACATTGGCCGCCGCATACTGATTGCGGACGGCGGTGGCGAACTCGATGAGGGGAGGGCTGCCGCTGGCGGCGAGCGTATCGATGGCCTCGACGGCCAGCGCCCCCTCCGCCGGTGTCGGCGCCGACTCATACCGCTCGAGGGTCGCCAGGAGCGCGTCGATCGTGTCGCCGTGCAGTGGGGCCAGGGGGGGATCGGCAGCAGGATCGTCGGCGGCGGATGGGGGGCCGGTGGTCGCGGCGGCGGCAGCGCTCTGCCACACCAGCCCACGGCGCTGCACGGCGAGCGCGGCCCGGCGGATGCCGGCGGCGAGCGCGGGATCGGCCGCGGCCGTGGCGAGCTTCAGCCCTTCTTCCACTCGGATGCCGAGCTGTGCGAGGGGGCCGGCGGCGATCGGATCGGCCGGGCCAGTGGTGGCGAGGATCTCCCGGACGATTCTGGCGGTCTCCACCGACCAGGCGGCGGCTGGGCCATCGGCCTTGGCGGTCTGGTCGAGTTGCTTCAGGAGCGTCGCCGGCACCGGCCAACCCCCGGCGGAGGTTTCCTCCCCGGCGGGCCCCCGGTCGTCCCGAGAGGCGCCTCGGTCACGCGCCAACAGTCGTTCACCGGAGCGGAGGCGATCGAGGAGACGGCTGCCGTTGGCGGCGGCGGCCGGTCGCTGCGGGAAGGGGACGACGCTCCCCCGCGAGGCCCGGAGGTCGTCTAAAGAATCGCGGATCCATTCGGCGACCGGTCCGCGGCGGGCGCTTGGATTTGCTTCGAGTTGCGGCACGACCGCCGCAGCCCCCTCGGCGCATTCGACGGCGGTGTCGTCGGGGGCCCGATCTCCGCCACGGGCACCGAGGGATTCGGTCGCTGGCCCGGTTTCGAGGAGCGGGACGACCAGCGTTGCCGGTGTGTCGTCGGTCTCACTGTACTGGACGAGCGATACCGGCGAGCGGTGCCCAACATGGGCCGTCAGTTGAAGGGGGGCCGTATCGCGGGGGTCGACGTCGAGCCTCGCGGGGGAGGGCGCCGGCCGTGATCGGGGCGGGGGGGCTCCGGCCGGAGAGGCGATGAGCACGGCCACGCGGCCCGCCTCCGGAGGTGAAGCCCATGGCGTGATCTCCGCTGTGGCCGGCAGTGGCGCCGCTGGCCGGCCCGTGGCGGGGCGGCGTGCCGAGCGGAAAACCGGAGCGGAGGCCGGCTGCGGCGCCGCGGGGCTGGCTCCGGCAGCATCGATCGTGGCCCGGGAGGCGGTTCGATGGGGGAATGAAGACGGGCTCTCCGGGCCGGGCCGGAGGCCGAAATGCTGAGCGTTTCCCACCAATCCCAGGCCGGAAGTGGCCACGAGACTGGAGAGGAAAACCGCGGCGACGATCCTGCCACCCGCCTGCTGTGACATGCCGAATCATGTCCCCGCGAGGGGAGTCACCTGGTCTGGTCGAAACAGGTTGAGCAGGACAGTCCCGCCACGATTCCCGTCTCCATAAAACGTCCTCAACGTCAGATCGACAGGCAAGGAGGGAAAAATCGATCCGGTCGGGGCGATACCGTCATATCCCGCAGGTGCCGTAGCTTCGCCAGCCTGCCGGGCCTCCGGGCGCTCCCCCCGTTCTGCGCCGACGTGGTCGTCCGGATTCAGATCCGGACGGGGCGCGAAGGGGGGGGCGGGGGAGCAGGCTCCAGCCGCGCGCTCCAGGCATCGACGAGGGTGGGGAGGTGGGCGTTGCGTTCGATCCCGTCGAGGGCATCGAGCGTCAGACGGAGACCGTCGATCGCGTCGTCGGCCGTCCCCCCCCAGCCGGCCACGGCCTGCTCGAGGAGCCGATCGGTGGACGCCCCGTCGGGCCGTCCGGTCGGTACCGCTTCGCCCCCCACGGCGTCGTGTCGCAGGGCAGCGCGGAAGAACTCGATCGCGCTCCCGAAGACGATCCGTAGTCGGGCGCGGCGCGGCGGCGCGTCCTTCCCCGCGGCTTCGACGCAGGCCTGAACTTCCCTCGACAGCGCGACGCCGTGGAGCGGTCGGGCGGAGAGGAGCTCAAGGAGCCGGGCACGAAACGACTCGATCTCCGGATCGAGGAGGAGGCGGGCGCGGGTGATGCTCCCTCCACTCCGCGCGGCGGCGGCGGCGATGGCTGCCGCATCGGGGCCGGCCGGGTCAGTCGCGCCGGCCGTGAGCACCTGCCTCACCACGTCGGGGTCGAGGGGGGCGAAGCGGATGATCTGTGACCGCGAACGGATCGTGGGGAGCTGGCGCTCCAGCGCCGTCCCGACGAGAATCATCACAGCCCCGTCGGGGGGCTCCTCGAGCGTCTTCAGCAGGCAGTTGGCCCCCTCCTCGGCGAGGTGATCGGCATCGAGGATGATCGCCACCTTCCGCTTCCCGACAGCCGGCCGCAGCAGGATCCGCCAACACAGCCCCGAGCGCATCCGATTCTCACGGTCGCCGATGAATACCTCGAGCGGGATCGTGGCCCGGTCCTCCGGTTTCTCGACGACGTCGATGTCGGGATGACTGCCGGCTGCGGCCTGCAGGCACGACACGCAGGCCCCGCAGGCGCCGAGGCCCGGACGGGGGTCGAGGCAGACCAGCGACTTCGCCAGCGCCCTGGCGAACGAACCCTTGCCGATCCCCTCCGGCCCGATGAACAGATAGGTGCCGGCGATCC
>SIAG01000056.1 GCA_009691925.1 Planctomycetaceae bacterium | reverse complement strand
GAGGATGATCGGCCAGGGACTGGTCCAGGTCCAGGTGACGGTCCAGGTCCACGTGACGGGACCGGTGACGGGACCGGTGACGGGACCGGTGACGGGACCGGTGACGGGACCGGTGACGGAACGCACGGCGATCCAGCGCCACTCGACGCCGCCGTCAAGCGGCTGGCTGCGATCGACGACCAACTTGCCGGCCTTGCCACGCCTGGCAACGACGTCGCCGGGGATGCCAGAATCACCCCCGAACTGGCCGAACGGCTCGACACGCTCCTTCTTCTCCGGATGGTGGCGGCAGGGGAGGCGAAGGCGCCACCGCCGCTGATGATTGGGAAGTTCCGCGTGATCCACAAGATCGGCGAAGGGGGCTTCGCCGAGGTCTTCGAGGTGATCGACACGTTGCTCGTCCGCCGCGAGGCGCTGAAGATCGCCCGCCCCCAGATCGTCCTCGACACGGGGAAAAAGAAACGGTTCATCCGCGAGGCGAGACACGCCGCGAAGATTTCCCATCCGCATGTCGTCATCGTTCATGAGGTGGGGGAACACAACGAGCTCCCCTACATCGCCCAGGAGCTGTGCGGCGAAAGCCTCGCCTCCTATCTCGAGCGTCATCCCGGCCCCGTCGATCCCGCCATGGCCGCCGGTGTCGCCCGGGCCCTCGCCGAAGCGGCTCACGCGGCCCATGCCGTGGGCGTCATCCACCGCGACATCAAGCCGGGGAACGTTCTCCTCGTGCCGAGCGACGACGGCCCGCTCCCCCCCGACGACCGGCCCGAGACGCGCAGCACCGTCGGGGAGCCGGAGGGAGTGCGACGGCAGGGGGTGAAGCTCGGTGACTTCGGATTGAGCGCCTCGATCGTCAGCGTCGATCACGATTCCCCCAGCGGCGCCCCCACCGAGATCGGTACGAGGTTGGGGACGCCGGAGTGGATGGCCCCCGAGCAGGTCAACCCGGCGCTCGGCCCGATGGATGCCCGGACCGACGTCCATGCCCTCGGCCTCGTCCTCGATCGACTTCTGACGGGGCGCTGCGTCAATGCCGGTCCGTCGCTCGACTCCATCTATCGGCGCGTGCTCGACGTCGAGCCGGAGCCGGCCGACCGCGTCGTGCCGGGGATCCACCCCGATCTCGTCGCCGTCTGCAGCAAGTGCTTGGCGAAACGGCCGGGCGATCGCTACCAGTCGGCCGCCGAGCTCGGCGTCGACCTGTCGCGCTTCCTCGACGGCCGGCCGACGTTCGCCCGACCCCTCACGCCGGCTCAGCATGCCGGCCGCTGGCTGCGGCGCAATCCCACGCTCGCCGGCGCGATCGCCGCCGCCCTGGCCGCGGTTGTCCTCGGCGGTCTCGTGATCGAGGAGCGGGCCCGGGGCGTTGCCCGGGAGGCAACGGAACGTGCCGAGAAGGCTTCGCGGGATGCCGCCCGCGATCTCCGCCGCGCCTTCGAGACCTACCGACTTGGCAATGCTGACGAAGCCGTCGCCGACCTGCGGAAGAGCGCCGCCGCCGATCCGGCGCTCGCCGATTCGATCGCCGGCGGATGGCTCCTCGCCCGGACGCATGGCGAAATCGCCACGCTCATCGACCGGGGGGCGAAGGCGCAGCCGGAGGATCATGATGCCTTGCAGATCCACTCTCTCGCCCTCTCACGGAGCGGTGACCTGCTCGCTGCCGGCGCAGCCGACGGGACGCTCATCTTCCTGCCGCTCGCTGAGGACGGAACGGCCGCCGGAGTGCCACGCGAGATCGATGTTGGCCACGAGATCAATCAGGTCGTCTTCAGCCCCGATGGAGAGATCGTGGCCACGGCCGGCATGCTCCGCAAAAAGAACGATGACGCGAACGAAGAGCCCGACCCGCCCGATGAGACCGAGGAGGAGGTGCCTGTCGACGTGGGCCGGGTGCGGCTCTGGAACGTGGCCGACGGCAGCCATCGCCGTGACCTCGAGCTCCGTGGGAACGAGGTTTTTTCCGTTGCCTTCTCGCCAGCCGGGGAGCGCGTTGTATGGGGGGGCGTTGACCGTGGGATCCGTGTGGCGGAGCTTCGGGATCCGGAAGTGGATCGAGGGGAAATCCGACCCTTTGATACCCCCTGGAATGTCGACGGCGTGCCGTCCGACCGTGAGGCGCTGCGGAGTGCCGAAGCCGACATCGAAATGATGACGTTCCTCGACGACGAGCGGGTGCTCGTCGCCATCCACGAGCGGGTCTGTGTGGTCAATCTTGCGAGCGGACGGATCGAACGATCGTTCCGTGGGGACTGGGGAGACATCCAATCCTTTACGCTCTCGCCCGACGGACGCCGCCTGATGGCCTGCGGGTGGCGTGAGCGAATGGTTCGGATCTGGGACTTCGACACGGGATCGCTGCAACTCGAGATCGAGGAGCATCCGGAGCGCCTCAACGGGGGGCCGGGCGAAGGGGGGATCGGTTCCGTCGCCTTCACGAATGTTCCTCGGCCCAGATTGGCGATGTCGAAACGTGCGGCCATCATCCTCTACGATCTCGCCGCGGATGGGGCCCCAATCGCGAGGAGCGGCCGGCAGCTGTGCGACTTCGGCAGCGAGCCTTGGGTCGATATCGTCCTCTCCTGGTCTCCGGACGGTGAAAGCCTGGCTGTCGGCGCGATCGAAGGGAACGTGTTGATTGTCGATGCCGAGAGCGGGAGCGTCGTCGTCGAGCTGTCGTCGTTCGCCACGATGGTGCGTGGCATTCTTTGGGCGCACAACGGCCGGTCAATGATCGTGGCCGACGACCGCTGCATCCGGCTGTGCGATGCGGTCAGCGGCGCCACACTCAACGAGATTCGTCCCGGCTGGGCGATCAGCAGCATCGGTTTCGTCGAGGGAAGCGATGGCCGGCAATTGTTGGCCGTGACGGGAAGCCGGCTGTTGCTCACCCGCCGTCTCAACCACCGGAGCGTCGAGACCCGCCCCGACGACGGTCGATTGCTCCTCCTCGACCTCAGTCGGCGGCTTCCTGCTGCCGCGCTGGAAGAATGACCACGGCGGTCAGTAGCGGGCCTTCCGGCCGAGCTTCTTGAGCCGGTTCATGCGGACCACGCTCCCCTCGAAAACCCCCTCCGGCCAGTCGCCGGCGGGGCATGGAAAAGACTCCGAAGACCATGAATGGAGGGCATACGCGGATCGACCAACATTCTACCGTGCCCACCGTCCCGCCCTGCTCACCCGGCCAGCGCCTGCCAGAGCAGCCGGGCGACGAGCGTGAAGACGACCCCCGCGAAGACGACGCGGATGAAGGGGGCGCCATGCTTCACCGCCAGGCCGGCCCCGAGCCGGCCGCCGACCGCCTGGCCGACGATCATCGCCCCAGCTGAGGCGGGATCGACCTGCCCCCACGCCGCAAAGACGGCCAGCGCCGCGAGGTTGCTCGTCAGATTCACCACCTTTGTAAAGGCCGTGGCTTGGGGGAGGCCCAGGCCGCGGAGATGGACGGAGGCGGCAGTCCAGAAGGCCCCGGCACCGGGGCCGAAGAAGCCGTCGTAAAACCCGAGCACACTGCCGGCCAGCGCCCCGAACTGATTGGCGGAGAGCCGCGGCGGCGTGTCGGCCGCGCCGAGCGCGGGGCGCCGGAGGACATACAGGGCGACGGCGAGAAGAAGCCAGGGGACGACGAACGTCAGCACCCGGTTGTCGATCCACAGCACGGCCCCGGTGCCGACCGCCGCCGCGACGGCCGTCGCCCCAATCGCCACCGTCATCGTTGGCCAATCGATGAGCCTGGCAGCGTGGTAGCGGTGGACCGCCATCGTCGTGCCGACGGCGCTTTGGAGCTTGTTGGTGCCGAGGGCGAGGTGGGGGGGGAGGCCGGCCCAGAGGAGCGCCGGCAACGAGATCAGCCCGCCACCGCCGGCGATCGCATCGATGAACCCAGCGCACAGCCCGGCCAGGCCGAGGGGGAGCATCGTCGTCAGATCCATCGTGGCTGGCCTGCTCCGTGGCGGCGCTGAAGACGATCCTATCCGCGGAGGAGCTCACGGTAGCAGTCGAGGAAGTGGGTGGCGACCTCGGCGTTGATCCCCTTCCAGGCCTCGTCGATGAGTGTTCCGGCGAGGAGGCCGTTGACCGCCTTCCCGGCAACGCCACCGACGACCTCGACCAGGCCGGTCATCGGGTGGGGGCCGAGGAGCCGCTCACGGTCGACGTGGACGAACTCATTGGCCACCAGCGACAGGCCCGGCAGCTTCGGAACCGGATCGCGGCCGTTGACGTAGCGGTGGATCTTCCCGGCAAACTCCCGGTTGAAGGCATCGCAGGCGGTGCGGTTGCCGATCATCGGGGCGCCGAACGTGCAGACCTCCTCGACGGTGATGAACCTTCGCTTGAGGAGCCAGGCCGCGATCAACGCCAGCGCTCCCCCGAGGCTGTGCCCGGTGATCCAGATGGGACGGTCGCTGTTCTTCACCTCCGCTTCGATCGACGGCAGGAGGACCGGCCAGATCGCCGCGATCGCGTCGACGAAGCCCTTGTGGAAGCGGGCCCCGACGCCAGCGGCGGCGAGGTCGAGGCCCAGACGCCCCTCCGGCACGACGAGGAGATTCATCGCGTCGGTGAGGAGGATGTCCTTGAGCCCGTCGAGGCTCGTCGGGCTCTCCGTCCCCCGGAAGGCAACGACGATGTGGTCGGCGCTGGTCCCCAGCCAGGCCTGGGTGTTGTCGACGCTGAAGAGACTCGCGTCGAGGCCGAGGATCTCCTGAAAGGCCTGCTTCCCTTCCGTCTCGCCGAGGTAGGCCAGGGCGCTTGACTCGCAGAGATACGTGGCACTGGAGACGTGGCCGGGGGTGTCTTCCTTGAGCTCGAGTCGTTTGAGGGTCATGGGGGGAACTCCGCTTGGCGTGGGGATGGAGTCGTTGTTTTCAATTGACGTAGCGACGTTCGGTGAGCGCTGCCTTCGCTTCGCCGGATGGGGCCTCGCCGGTCGTGGCGGCGGCGTTTTTCCACTTCCGCAGGATCGACGTCGGGATGTTGTTGCCCGTGACGTCGATCTCGCGGAATGGCGGCGGGGCGTCGGCGAGGAAGGCCGCCACCCCCTCCGACGTGACCTCAGTCCGCGCGATCCGCAGCGATTCCAGTTGCTTGAGTCCGAGGAGCTTCACGAGCCCCGCGTCGGTGATGTGCGTATCGTTGAGGGTCAGCTCGCGGAGCTGCGGCAGGGCGGCAAGGAGATCGAGCGTGTCGTCGGTGACATCGGCGTTCCCCATCTCGAGGATTTCCGTACCGGGCTTCGTGGCAAGGATCGAGTAATCGCTCCGGTCCCAGCCCGTCAGGACAAGCGCTGGCCGGCCATTGACGACCCGCTCCCGTTCCGCGCGCCCCACGATCGAAAAGTAGAGATGCTGGGCAGCGAATGGCACGGCCCCAATCACGAGCCCCGCCGCGAGGAGGGCGGCGGGGCCGAGGAGCCGGCGCCGCTCCGTCCGCCCCAGCAACACCCGCAAGCTGCGGCCTATGAAAACGAGCAACCCTGACGTCGCCAAAAAGAGGCCGACAAAGACGAGCACGACGCCGATCTGTTCGCTCATCGGGAACGCTCGCTCCGCAGGGGCGCTTGAATCGTTCCGGGCCAGGGCCTGTCCAATTCAATCCTATCAGGCCGCCGGCCGATCGATGCCCGTTGCTCCGCCCGACAACTCCGTTACACCCCCGCCAGGCTCCGCAGGTCGCGTTCCATGCAATCGAGCCTGGCCGCGAGCAGCCCCTTCGTCGCCGCCAGCTCGGCCGCGGGGAGCGGCGGGGCGGCCGTGAAGAGGTAGAACTTGATCTTCGGCTCGGTGCCGGAAGGGCGTGCGGCGACGCAGTTGGAGAGTGTCGGGAAGGGAGGCTCGGCCCCCGGAAGGGGCGACACCTCAGGGACACCGGTGAGATCGAACATCACCACATCCCCCTGCTTCGCGGTATGTGGGGCCCCGGGGAACGGCCGCGGCGGGGCACCCCGCTCGGCCACGGTGAGGCTGCCGTAATCGCGGACCCGGATGACGTCGAGGCCGGCGATCATCGCCGGCGGGCTTTTCCGCAGGCTTGCCATGATCTCGCGCATCCGGTCCATGCCGGCGGCGCCGGGAAGCGTTACCGACACCTGTCGCTCGGCATGGCAGCCATGGGCCACGAACAAGCCGTCGAGATGCTCGTGGAGCGATTGGCCGCGTTCCTTGAGCGCGGCCGCCAACTCCGCCAGGAGGAGGGCCGCGACGCTGGCGTCCTTGTCGCGGACATGCGTGCCGGCGAGATAGCCGTGCGATTCCTCGCAGCCGAACGCGAAGTGATCAGGGCCGATCCGGTCGATCTCCGCGCCGATCCACTTGAAGCCGACCTGGAGCCAGTCGGTGATCGCGGCCCCGTGCCCCGCGGCGATCCGCCGCACGAGCCCCGACGTGACGAGCGTTGTCACGACCCGGTCGCTCGGCCGCAGGCGCCCCGCCCGGGCCCGGGTCGAGAGCACCCAATCCGCGAGCAATGCCCCCAGTTGGTTGCCGGTGAAGGCCCGCCACTCCCGGCTGCCGAGGGCCACCGGCGCCGAGGCACCGAGCCGGTCGCAATCGGGGTCGCTGGCCATCACCAGGCCATCCCCCCGGTCGCGCGCCTCGGCGACCGCGCCATCCATCACGGCGGGGTTCTCCGGATTCGAGACATGCCCCGGCACATTAGGGAAGTCGCCGTCGGGTGTTTCTTGCGGGCCGTAGAGCCGGAGCCTCGTGAAGCCGGCGCCGGTGAGCACCGGGACGACAGCACTGGCACCGACGCCATGCAGCGGCGTGTAGAGGATCGACAGGTCGCGAGGCCCGGGGGTTGCCTGCCGCAGGACCGCGGCCACGAACGCCGCATCGACCTCCGCTTCCACATGGGTCACCCGGCCGTCAGCGACCGCGGCGGCGAAGTCGGCCCGCGTCACGGCGTCGACCGACATCACCCGGTCGATGATCCCGCGGTCGTGCGGGGGGAGCACCTGGACGCCGCCGGCCCAGTAGATCTTGACGGCGTTGTCGCTGGGGGGATTGTGGCTCGCCGTCACCATGATCCCGCAGGTGGCGGCGGTGTGGCGGACGGCAAACGACAGCTCGGGCGTGCTCCGGTAGCCGCGCAGGAAGAAGATCCGGAAGCCGGCGGCCAGGAGGACCTCGGCGCAGAGCTTGGCGAAATGTTCGGAGCGGTGCCGGGTGTCATAGGCTATTGCGGAGGTCGGCGTCGTGCCGGCGGGGAGGGCGCCGCGGACATAGTCGGCGAGCCCCTGGGCGCTCTCGCCGATCGTTCGGTCGTTGATGGCGTTGGAGCCGACCGGGAACATCGTGCCGCGGCGGCCTCCGGTGCCAAACGGGATGACTGTCCAGTAGGCGTCGTCGAGATCCTTCCAGGCAGCCTTCGCCGTGCCCGCCGCCGCGGCCCGGTCGACGAGGTCGCCGAGCGTGGCAGCGAACTCCGCGTAGCGGGGTTCGGTGAGCCAGACGCGGATCGTCTCGAGGGAGTGATCGGTGAGGGCGCCGGCGGCGTGCGCCGATTCAATCGCGGCGAGACGGGCGGAGAGCATGGCTGGCGGGGGCTCCGGGGCGGATGGGGTCGAGGAATGATTGGGGGAGCGTGGAACACCTTTTATACTGCTGGCCGCTTTTGAAGGCACCGGCCGAATCATCTCCGGCCTTTCAAGCGTCGCCGGCCAGCGACCATTCCCCGTGCGCCCCATCCCCGGAGTTTCCGTGACCGACACACTTATCGTCAGCGTTTCCGGTCTCCGTGGGATCGTCGGTGGCTCGCTCACCCCGGAGGTGGCGGTTCGCTACGCGCGGGCCTTTGTCGATCAGCTGCCGCCGGGGCCGATCGTCCTCGGTCGTGACGGCCGTGCGCACGGAGGGATGTTTGCCGAGGCGATCACGCTGGCGCTGCTGGCCGACGGGCGCGACGTCATCGATGCCGGAATCGCGGCGACCCCGACGGTGGGAATCGTCGTCCGTGACGAGCGTGCCGCCGGCGGGCTACAGATCTCCGCCAGCCACAATCCCGCCCCCTACAACGGTCTCAAGCTGTTCTCGGCCGAGGGCCGCGTGCTCCCCGCCGCCGCCGGCCGGCCGATCCTCGAGCGCTTCCATGCCGGCGACACCCCCCGCGCCCCCGCTCCCTCCCCCGGCACGCGCCGCGAGGTCGACGGCACGGCGGCGCACGTCGGGCTCGTCCTCGCCACCGTCGACGTTGAGGCGATCCGCAAGCACCGCGTCAAGGTCTGGCTCGACTGTGGCCACGGCGCCGGCAGCCGGGTCGGCCTGCCGCTCCTGGAGGCCCTCGGGTGCGAGGTCGTCGTCGCAGGGGGGACTCCCGACGGCCTCTTCGAGCACCGCCCCGAGCCGACGGCTGAGAACCTCGCCGACTGGCTGCCGCGGATCGGGGCCTGCGGTGCCGCGATCGGGTTCTTCCAGGATCCCGATGCCGACCGGCTCGCGATCGCCACCGCCGCCGGCCGGTACATCGGCGAGGAGTGCACGCTCGCCCTCGCCGTGGGGAATGTCCTCGCGCGAACGGCCGGGCCGGTAGTCGTCAACTGCTCGACCAGCGGCATGACCGGGGAGATCGCGGCCCGGCACGGCGTCCCCTGCCATGTCTCCGCCGTCGGCGAGGCGAATGTCGTCGATCGGATGCTCGCCGCCGGGGCCGTCATCGGTGGCGAGGGGAACGGCGGCGTCATCCATCCCCGCGTCGTTTTCGTCCGCGACAGCGCCGTCTCGATGGCCCTCGTCCTCGACTCGATGTGCCGCGGCGACGCCGTGACGCCGATCGACGTGCTCGCCAGCCGCCTCCCGACGCTCGTCATGGAGAAGGCGAAGATCGATCTGGCCCTGGAGACGAGCGGCCCCGCGCTCGCCGCGGCGATCGACCGTGTCGCCGCGGCCTTCCCGGAGGCGCGGGCCGACCGGCTCGACGGCCTGCGGCTGGATTGGCCGGGGGGCTGGCTCCTGGTGCGCGCGAGCAACACCGAACCGATCGTGCGGATCGTCGCCGAGGCGACGAGCTCGACGGCGGTTGCCGCGGCAATCGCGACGGCGCGACGGGTGATCGCCGGCCCCCACGAACCTTCCCCCCGAGCATGATCGAAGGCGATTGGCGACCGCGGTGGCGCAGGGTGACCGGCCTCAGGTGACCGGCCTCACTTCCGGACCAGCACCTGTGATCCCGGTCCGAGGATGTCGGCAATGTCCTCGAGATCGCGCAGCGACACGATCACGCTCGACGCCGAAGCGCTGTCGCTGACGAGACTCGGGTCCTCTACCCCTTCGATCGCCAGGCCCTCGCCGAGGATGATCGACTTCGGTCCGGCCGACGGCGCATAGGCCACCTGGGCGGCGATCCCGGCAGACTCCGCGCCGCCGCCTGGCCGGCGGATGTCGATCATGGCGACCGACTGGCCGACGCGGTTAGAGATCTGCCGACCGAGAACGACCGGAAAGCTGCCGGCGTAGTTCCCCCCGACCTGGAGGCTCATCCGTCGGCGCGAGACGCTGATCACCGCGTCGAACGGGCCACGCACCAGCTTGAGATGTTCCCCCTGCAGCAGTTGCGACGGATCGCTCACGCCGTTGATTTTGGCGAGCAGTTGCCACGGCACCTGGAGCGGGGCGGCGATCGAGGGGAGCGTGTCGCCCGGGGCGACGATATGGGGGGGGAGGAGCAGATCCTTTTGGGAATAGATAACCGTGCCGGCAAGCTGCCCGAGGAGATCTTCGAGGCGCTGGCTCTCCTCAAGGCCGAGGGAGGCGTCGTCATGCCACAGCGAGAGGACGGAGAGCGCCTCGGCGTATCGCCCGGCGGCGAGCATTTCGTGGGCGTCGGTCCAGGCCGACGTGAAGGCCGCCGAGGGGGCACCACGGGCAGGTGGCGGGACGACCAGCGGGGGAAGCGACGACGGCGGAGGGGGGGCGTTGAGGGGGAGCACGCTGGCGGCCGCGGCCACCGCGAGCGGCTCGATCGCCCCGGCCTGGGGGGGGAGATCCATGGGGGGCGGGAACAGGGCTGGCGGGGTCCCCGCCCGAGCGCCTCCGGCAGGGGGCGCCAGGAGAGGGGGCGTCATCGCCGTGCCTGGAGGGACCGCCGCGGCCTGGAGCGGTTCGGCACCGGCGAGCGGATGGGGGGACCCGACCCCGATCGCGGTCGGGTCGCGCGGCAGCGAGATCTCCGGAGGAGAGAAAACGGCGCCGGGGGCCTCGGACACGCTCCCGGCCGGGGTGGTGGCGGGGCCCTTCTGCACGACCGAATAGGCCCCGTACATGATCGTGCCCAGGAGTCCGAGCACGATCAGCGGCTTGAGGGAGTCCATCGGTTCGGTATCACGTTCGCGGCGGCGCGAGGTCGAGGTACGTGCCATGGCTGTCTTTCACAGGGGGGTGCGTCGAGCTTCCGCCACTCCGCCAGCGGGCTGTGGATAAAGAGCCCCGCAGAAGGTTCGGTCGGGGATAACTTTTGGCACGGCCAACTGCGGGCGGCAGACTGTAGAAGCCCCCGGGCCGACAAGCCAGACCGCTTCCGGCCCATGCCGCCGCGCCCTCTGCAGCGGGCACGGCCCCTTCCTGGTCTGGGGGGCTGGGCTGGGGGGGAGGAATGGCGAAAGGCCGAGGCCCGCGGACGGCGACTGACAGCGTCGGTTCGCCCGGGCATTTTCGCTGCCTCGGGGGAGGGAACGTATATTGACAACTACCCCAGAACCGGCAGAAGGGTCATGCGATGCGTCCGTCCACTTCCGATCCGACGTCGCTGCGGGATGTCGTCGCCGTCATCCTGGCTGGGGGGAAGGGGGCCCGACTCGATCCTCTCACCCGCGACCGGGCCAAGCCAGCCGTCCCCTTCGGCGGCGCCTACCGGATCGTCGACTTCGCCCTCTCCAACTGCGTCAACAGCGGGTTGCGTCGGGTGCAGGTGCTCACGCAATACAAGGCCGTGAGCCTCGATCGGCACCTCATGCTCGGTTGGCACCGCTATTTCTGTCGTGACCTCGGCGAGTTCCTCGACATTCTCCCGCCGCAGCAACGCGTCGACGAGAGTTGGTATCTCGGCACCGCCGATGCGGTTTTCCAAAACATCTACTCCCTCGAGATGGCCGCGCCGCGACTCGTCGTCGTCCTCGCCGGCGACCATGTCTACAAGATGGACTATCGCGCGCTTGTGGCCGCCCACGACGACACCGGTGCGGATGTCACCGTCGCGACGCTCCCCGTGCCGGTCGGCGCGGCGGGAGAGTTTGGGACGATGCGAGTCGATGCCTCCTCGCGGGTCCTCGAGTTCCGCGAGAAGTCGCCGCAGCCACCGGAGCTTCCCGGCCAGCCCGGAATGTGCCTGGCATCGATGGGGATCTACTGTTTCTCCTGGCCCTTCCTCCTCGAGCAGTTGCGCGCCGATCATGCCGCTTCCAGCCGGCACGACTTCGGCCATGACATCCTTCCGGCGGTGGTCCGCAGTCATGCCGTCCACGCCTATCCGTTCCGCGACGAGAACCGCAAAGCCGATGCCTACTGGCGGGATGTGGGGACGATCGACGCCTACTTCGAGGCCAACCTCGATCTCGTCGCCGTCGATCCGCAGCTCAATCTCTACGACGAGCTGTGGCCTGTCCGCACGCTCCCGGCCGCTTACCCACCGCCGAAGTTCGTGTTCGCCGATTCCGCTCCCGGCGGACGCCGGGGGGAAGCCACCGACAGCCTCGTCTGTCCGGGGGCGATCCTCTCCGGGGGAAGGGCATGGCGATCGATTCTCGGCCCCGGGGTGCGCGTCCACAGCTTCGCCCGGATCGAGGAGAGCATCCTCATGGAAGGGGTCGATGTCGGCCGGCATGCCCGCCTCCGTCGCACCATCGTCGACAAGGGAGTGCGGATCCCTGCCGGCATGACGATCGGCTTCGATCCGGTGGCCGACGCCGCGATGGGCTTGACGATCTCCGCCGGAGGGGTGACCGTAGTGCCGAAGGGGCATCATTTCCCCACCGACGCCCAGTTCCCGGGGGCCCGGGCCATCAACTCCTCCCCTGTCGCAACCGGCCCTCGCTCCCGCGCCGCCTCGAGTCTTTAGAACACTGTTTCGATCCTCCCCGCCCCGTGCCGCGTCCCCCCAATGCCGAAACGCAATCTCGTTCTTCTTTGTCTGATTGCCGTCGCCTGCCTGCTGGCATGGGCGGCGCGCGAACGTGGCGGCCGGACGCGGCTCTACGGGGAGGTGACCGGTCATGTCGGCCGGATGGCTCTGGAGCCGGTCGAAGACGAGGCCCTCTTCCACGCCGCCATGGAGGGGATGTTCGCCCGTCTCGACGAACACTCCTCCTTCGAAGCGGTCGACCCACTGCGCGGGGCCCCTCCCGAGGCGGCAGCGGAGTTCACCGGGGTCGGCTTGGAGCTCGTCGCCGAGGGGCGCGGCAGGCTCCCGACGGTGATCACGCCGCTGGTCAGTTCACCGGCATGGCGGGCCGGGATCGCGGCCGGAGACCGGATCGTGGCGATCGACGGGATCGCTACCGAGGGGATGCGGCTCAAGGATGCCGTGTCGAAGCTCCGTGGCCCCATCGGCAGCCGGGTGGTGATCGAGGTCGCTCCCCCCGAAGGCGATCCCTCCGAAGCGAGCGACGAGGCGGGGCACCTTGCGGCCACCAGGAGCGTGTCGATCGAGCGGGCGATGCTTCGATCCGAGACGGTCTGCGGTGACCGTCGCCGGGCTGACGGATCGTGGGACTGGTTTGTCGAGGGGGAGGATGGCGTGGCGCTGATTCGTCTCTCCCGGTTCTCGCCCCACACCCTCGACGATCTCGATCGGGCGCTGACGGAGATCTCCGCGGCGGGCCAGCCTTCGGGGCTGATCCTCGACCTCCGCGGCAATCCCGGCGGGCTGCCCGACGCCGCGATCGATGTCTGCGACCGGTTTCTCGAGGAAGGGGTGATCGTGTCGCTGCGTCGTCGCCCCGCCGCCGGCACCCGGCCGGTGCCCGCCACCACCGAACAGTTCGACGTCCGACGGGCAACCCCCGGGGCGGTCCTGTCGGGGGTGCCGATGGTGGTCATCGTTGACGGCCTGACGGCGAGCGTCGCCGAGATCGTCGCCGCCTGCCTGCAGGACAACGGTCGGGCGGTCGTCGTCGGGAGTCGGACGTTCGGCAAGGGAACGGTGCAGACCGCCGTGCCGCTCTCCGATGGTCGGCATGCCCTCCGGCTGACGACGGCCGAATACCTCCGCCCGAACCTCGCCCCTATCCATCGCCGACCGCACGACGCCGAGTCGGAGGACTGGGGCGTGGTGCCCGAACGGGGATATGAGATCGACCCGACCGGCGGCACGCTCGAGGTGGTGCGCGACTGGCGGCTGCGCCGCGACGCTGTCCCCAGGCACCCGGCGGCGAGCGCCATCGAATCGGAAGCGGTGGCTGGCGACGCGGATCCGGGATCATCGGCTCTCTGGCCCCGCCATGTCGACCCGGTCCTCGGCCGCGCCGTGGCGGCGATCGGCGCCCGGCGCGTGCTGGCCGAAGCGCGGGAGTGAGCGGTTCCCGCCCTCCCGCTCACCCCGCGCCGATCTCGGTGGCGAGGAAGAAGCTCCCCGCAATGCAAACCAGCCCGCGGGCTCCGGCGAGCTGCTTGGCTATTGCCAGGGCCTCGGCCGGTGACTGGGCTGTCGTCGGCACGGGCAGCCCCGCTGCGGCACAGGCCGCCACGAGCCGCTCGGTCGTCGCCGCCCGGGGATTGGTGAGATAGCGGGTGACAACAACCCGGTCGAACTGCCCCCGGCAGCAGGCGAGCATCTCCTCGATCTGCTTGTCGGCGCTGGCGGCGAAAAGGAGGACCCGCGGCGCACCACGCGCCGCCGTGGCCGCGAGGAGCGGTCGAAGTGTCTCGACAAGCGACTCCATCGAGGCGACGTTGTGGGCCGCGTCGAGGATCACCAGCGGCCGGTCGGCGATCCGCTCGATCCGCGCCGGAAGATGGACGGCCGCCAAACCGGCCCGCACGGCCTGCTCGGGGATCCTGAATCCGCGCCGCCGCAGCTCCCCAATCGCCATCACCGCCAGGGCCGCATTGTCGGCCTGGTGACGGCCGGCCATCGAGAGGGGATAGGCCTGCTCCGCCCCGCTTCCCGATCCGGCGCGGAGCAGAAGCGTGTCGCCGGCGAGCGGGGTGGAGCCGGCGGCGGGGGCGTGCGCGACGGTGAAGTCGCGGTCGACTAGTCGGAGCGGTGCCCGGCGCTTCTGGGCCGTGGCGACGATCACCTTCCGGGCGGCCGGGTCGCGCGCGCCGCAGACGACGGGGCAGCCCCGCTTGATGATCCCCGCCTTCTCCGTGGCGATGTGCCTGACGGTGGGGCCGAGGATCGCCATGTGGTCGAGGCTGATGCTCGTGATCACCGAGACCGCCGGCCGGGAGACGTTCGTGGCGTCGAGTCGGCCGCCCAGGCCGGTCTCGAGGACCGCGATGTCGACCTTGGTCCGGGCGAAGTGGTCGAAGGCGACGGCCGTCACGACCTCGAACCAGGTCGGCATGCGCGTGCCACGGCGGAGCGCGGCCGCGTCGAGCCGCTCGACGGCCGGCACGACCGCGGCGAACGAGCGGAGGAGATCGGCCTCGGGGATCGGCCGACCGTCGACCGCGATCCGCTCCTCGAGCCGATGAACGTGGGGA
>SIAG01000055.1 GCA_009691925.1 Planctomycetaceae bacterium | reverse complement strand
GAGCGGATTGGTCGGATCGACGATCCCACGGGCGAGGTCGAGGCGGCCGCTCGACGTCCGCGATGCGGGGGTGCCGCCGATGAGCTTGGGGAGCCTTCGTTCGACGAGCTCTCCGGGGCGGCCGGGATTGCCGCGGATGAGGACATGGCTGTCGGAGAGTTGTTCCCGGTCGATCATCACCATCGCCTGCGGTGGCCCACCGGGGGATTCCGCTTCGTGCTTGGTGATCTCCATCTTCCGCCGCCGGTGTTCGTTGCCCTCCTCGATCGAGGCCAGCTGCATCGCCTCGCCGGGCTGGACGACCAGCGCCGTCCCTGCGGCACCGAGCGCACCGCGGAGCGCAACGAGCTCGGGCGGATCATCGGGCTGGGCCGCCGGGCCGCCGGCCCAATCGGGGGCCACCCGGGCGAAGAGTCGTGCGTAGGCTTCGGCCACGGAGCGGAGCGTCGGCGGCGCCGGCGAACGCACCTCGGCAACGACCAACGGATTGACGATCGCCGCATCGGGGCGATCCCCCCAGCCGGCGAGGAGCGCCGCGACTGCGGAGCCAATCTCCTCATCGCGCTTGCCCTTCAGCTGCACCCAGGGCCCGACAATCGGGTCGGTCGGCGCGGCGCCGCCGATCCCGCGCGAGACGCGATCGAGGAGCCCCTGAAGGAGGTCGTACTCGTCGGCGAGGCGCGGGGGGCGGTTGTCGGCCTTGCGGGGCGTGGGGCGGGCGGTCTCGAGAAGATAGTCGGCGGCGTGGGCGATGGCCGCAGTCGTCCCGCGCCGGCGGACGGCGTCTTCATGGGCCGGCACGGCGGCCTTCAGTTCGGCGAGCTTGGCGTTGAAGGCATCGGCCTCCGGGCCGGGCGGGGCCGTCCCGATGACCGGCAGTTCGGCCGGAATCTGGCTTGAGTCGAAGATCCCGTAGAGGCCGTAATAGTCCGCCGTGCTGACCGGTTCGTATTTGTGATCGTGGCAGCGGCCACAGGCGACGGTCAGCCCCAGCAGTCCGCGGGTGACCAGGTCGATGCGATCGTCGATGATGTCGTGGGGATTGCCGAGGAAAGTGCGGCCGACCGTGAGAAAACCGAGCGCGGCCAAGTCGGCCTTCTCCGCCGGGGGCTCGACCAAATCGGCTGCGAGTTGGAGCGTCACGAACCGGTCGTAGGGCATGTCGGAGGCGAGTGCTCCCACGACCCAGTCGCGATAGGTCCAGGCGAAGGGATAGCGGGGATCTTGGTTGCCGAAGGCATAGCCCATTGTGTCGGCGTAGCGGGCCAGATCGAGCCAGTGGCGCGTCCAGTGTTCGGCGTGCTCCGGCGCCGCCAGGAGTTCTGCGACAAGCGCTCCCCAAGCCTCCTCCGAGGGATTCGCAGCAAAGGCATCGACACGGTCGGCCGGCGGGGGAAGGCCGGTGAGGTCGAACCACAGCCGGCGGACGAGGGCCCGCGGATCGGCCTGTGGCGACGGTGCGAGGCCCGCGGCGACGATCTTCGCGGTCACGAAGCGGTCGAGCAGGCCGCCCCACTCGCGGCTCCCGGCGGGATCGAGCCCGGCGGGAGGCTCGGGGGGGGCGTGACGGGTGAACGGCTGGTAGGCCCAGTGACGCTGTCGCGCCCAGACGAGCCGCGCCTCCATGTCGGCAGGGAGCGCGTCTTCCCCAGCGGCAGGGCCTTCGGCCCCAGGCCCGCTCCAGGGAACGCCGGCCGCAATCCACGCTTCGAGGATTGCCACCTCCTCTGCCAGGAGCGGTTCGTCGGGGGGCATCGCCGGTTCGTGCTCGCGGCGGACCGCCTTCAAGACCTGGCTCGCTGTCGGGTCGCCGGGGGTGAGAATCGCTCCGGAGTCGCCCCCCTTGAGCACCGCCGGGAGGCTGTCGAGCCGCAGCCCCCCCTCGGCCACCCGGGCCCCGTGACAACCCTGGCAACGAGCGACCAGGAGCGGCCGGACCTTCTCCTCGAACAGTTTTTCCTGCTCCGGAGAGATGGCGGCGGCAGGGCGCGGCCCGGCCAGAGCAGCCATCGACAGCGTTAACAGCAGCCCCGCCAACTGGACCCGTGCGGGCCGGAGGTAAGGGGCACGGCGGATGGGGCGAGCGCAGGAACGCATGGTGGAGGGCGGGGGCCGCGAGGCCGATCCGCCACTGCCAATTCTAGCCCACGCCCGAGCGACGTCCGCCTCCCGGTTGCCGCTTGCTGCGGAAGTGGTTTGTTGCCAATGGTTTAAGCGATGCGCCGCCTGACTTTCAGCGGCCACCAGCGACCTTCGTCGCGAGAAAGCCGACCATCGAGCCCCGCCAATTCTTCATGGTGGGGTTACGGAGCTCGTTGAGCAGGGCTCGTTGGTCCTCCGTCGGCGTGGGGAGAAGCTCGAGGAGCAATTCCGCCATCGCCACTTCGGGCGAATCCCGTCGCCAGGCTCGCCAGGGGGATCGCGTAGGTCGGGATCGAGCAGCTCAAGGGCAGTCCGTCAGCCGGAAGACCTTTGCGGAAGTGCCATTGGCCGGGCTATCCTCACAAATACCGACAGCACGTGGAAGGAGAAGCAAGGCAGGAGCCGCTGTCAGCCCATCGTCCTCGTGCGATCCAGAAAGCAACGCTTCTAGAAAACCGCGTCAAAATCGTTCGCCGCGAAAAGCCTGCTCAAACCAATGACGGCTGGCCGCAAGTTTTCGACTTGCCCGAGGCCGCCACCTGCCGTTCCCGACGTCCATATCCAAGTGCTAAGCTTCGGACTTAGATCGCAAATATTCATTTGCCCAAATCCGATGCCGGCACCGCATCGCCAACCCCGAGTGATCTAAAGACGACTTTATCCACGGCCCGCCTTTAGGAGACGGCATGGCGCATCGCCATGTGTCGTATAACTTCGTGTTGCCACCTAACGACATCCAGAAAGTATCGCATCTGGACCTCAAGTCTTTTTGCGTATTCATTGGTTACCCTAGAAGCGGCCACAGCCTCATCGGCTCACTGCTGGACGCGCACCCTGATATCATCATTTCTCACGAAGCAAATATTTTGTCACTCGTAAAGGAAGGCAGGAAAGACACTGACATATTTCAAACAATTTTAGAGAATTCACGCCGCAACGCCTTACTAGGGCGACGGGAGACCGGATATTCCTACGACGTGCCCGGGCAGTGGCAGGGTCGGGCCCGGAATTTGACGGTCATTGGTGACAAAAAGGGAGGACGCACGTCGTTGTTGTTACACGAAGAACCGTGTTTACTAGACAAGCTGATCGCGACACTTAACGGACTGCCCTTGAAGATTTTGCACGTCACGAGAAATCCATTCGACAGTATTGCTACAATGTTCCGGCGTCGACAACCTCCCTTGCTTGATGATGCCATTAATTTATACTGTGACTTGTCAGTCGCGGTAGCGGAAACAAAGAATCGCATTGATCCAGGTGCTATGCTTGACATTGCGCACGAGGATCTCATTGCTGATGCCGCTGCCGAACTACAAAGAATATGCTCGTTCTTAGGCGTCGCTGCAGAACCTGAATACGTACAATCGTGCGCTGGAATTGTTTACAAGACACCTAACAAGTCGCGGTACTCGGTTGAGTGGTCAGGTGCTCAAAGAACAAAAGTACTCAACTTAATTAAAACTTTTGCATTCTTAGCCCATTACACCATAGACGACTAATCATTCCGTTAAAAACACCACCAGACGCCGTGTCACGCGTGGTTTGCCCGCAGCCTCACGAATGAGCCCATGGCCAGTAGGCTACCTCCGCCACGGTTCTTCCCACGGTATCAGCGAAGGAGCGACGCAACATGGATGGCGATGATTGCGGCGGGTTCGACACGGCCGCCGCGCGGCACGCGCTCGTGGGGCCGGCCGACCTCTGGAAGATGAAGCGGCGATTCCAGATCGACTTCCTCCGGGAAGCCGGTCTGCTTCCGCACCACCGGTTGCTCGACCTGGGCTGCGGCACGCTCCGCGGAGGCATTCCGCTGATCGAGTATCTCGATCCCGGCCACTACGCGGGCGTCGAGGTGCGCGGCGAGGTGCTCGACGAGGGCCGCCGTGAACTGGCGGAGAGCGGGTTCGTCGGCAAGCAACCCCAGCTCGTGCACTGCCAGCGGCTCGCCGAACTCGACCTAAGCCGGAAGTTCGACGTCGCCTGGGCGTTCGCGGTGCTGATCCACATGGACGATGCGATCCTCGACGATGCGGTCGCGGCGGTCGCCCGCCATCTCGACGACGACGGCGTCTTCTACGCGACGGTCAACGTGGGTGCGGAACCCACCGCCTCGTGGCAGGGCTTTCCCGTGGTGCACCGCGAGCCGGCTTATTACGCCGACGCCTGCCACCGTCATGGACTCGCGATGGCCGACATCGGGCCGCTGACGTCGTTCGGCCACCATCACCCGCGGCTCTCGGCGGAGTCGCAGGCCCGCCAGCGGATGCTGAAGGTCACGAAAGCCTGACCGGGGTGATCGACCGACCCGGTGGCGCGGTATTCTTACGGCATGTTTGAACACCACACCGACCCGCTGCTTCCGCGCGAGAAGTTTCTGCTGCGGGCGTTCTGGTTTCTGTTCCTTTCGGCGACCGTGGTGGCCACCGCGCTCGGCGTGGGGGTGCTCGGCTACTACTACCTCGGCGGCCTCGAATGGATCGATACGCTGCAAAGCGCCGATGATCCTGGGCGGGATGGGGCCCGTCGACCAGATTGCGACGCGCTCCGGCAAACTCTTCGCTTCGTTCTACGGCCTCTTTTCCGGCCTGCTGTTCATCGGTGCGATATCGCTGCTGCTCACGCCCTTCGTGCACCGGCTCATGCATACGCTCCACGTCGAGGAAGATTGACACTCATGAGCGACGAGATCACGGCTCCGGAACTAAGCGCCGGCGGCGATTATGCCGATTACATGGGCAGGAAGGCCCGCAGGGGGCCGACTCGCAGGCTCAAACGTGAGGGAGCACACCATGGGTAAGGGCAACAACTCGCAAAAGAACGCCAAAAAGGGCATGAAGCCGAAGCAGGACAAGACAAAGCCTGCCCCGAAGAAGTAACGCGACCGGCTGCCGAGATTCGGGCAGCCGCGCCGGCCACAAAAAGAACCAGCCCTCTCTCTCGGAATCCCGAGAGAGGGCTGTCGTAGTACCCCCACGGGGAGTCGTCAGGTCTGCGGATTCCCCGAGGAAAACCTCAAAAACGAATCCAGCCGGTGCAGAATCCGGTGCAGTCGATGACGAACCCGACCACCTCGACCGCCTCATCGCATCCCTGACCCCCGCCGAACTGGCCCGGCTGCTTGAGCGGCTGCGGGATCGACGCTGACCGCCGCCACCGTGTCAGCCCTGTCGGCAGCCGGGGGAGAGATCGAGCCCCTCTCGGCAGGCAACCCGAGCCAGCCTCACTCGCACCCTCTCCGGGCCGCTGGGCTTCGCGGTTAGCCACGGAGAGCCGGGGCCACGGGCCCGAGCCACAGCGGGACACGGGGCTGGGAGAGCGAAGTACGGGCTGCACCTGACCGTGGCCGCCGCTGCCGCCCGATGAGGCCGAGCGAGTCGCGGAGGGCTGCCCTGAGGGCGTGGCCGGGACGGGCGAGGGCGTGGGGTAGAGGCACCTTCAACCGACTGTCTACTGGCTCGTCGAGAGTGTTCCGCCGCGAAACACATAGTCTGTGACCTGACGGTTTGTCTCTCGGAGAAGCGGGGACAAGAGTTAAGCACGGCACTGGGGAAGGCACGGTACGTCACACGACTCGCCTCCCTCCACCACTGCCCGCTCTCGAAACACGAGATGGATGGGTTCGGCTCTTTCCGACCCCTCCTGTGCGTCGCTCGGGGTGACCTGATCGCGGCACCGCGGAAAAGGCACCGCGACATTCCCTGCGACGGCTACGTGGTTGTGAGCGCTCTCGTGGGTGCTGGCACCACTGGCGGTTGCTCATCCGCCCCTCAATCTGGAGCAACCATGAACCGCACCCGAAACCTCGTGCTTGTCACAGCGGCATGCATGTCAACCGTCTTCGGCTTCTCGAAGAATGCGCCTGTGCAGAGCACGTTCATCGGCAGCCTCGCAGACTGGCAGGCCACTCCAGTCCCGACGACGGGCGACAAGCAGTTCACCTACCTCACCAACACCGGGAGTTGGAGCGGGGCAGAATTATTCACCCTGTCGGCAAACATCCCGCTTGGCTCCTACACGTTGGGCCTCGACGGCTTGAGCGCCTACGTTGGGCCGTACACGCTGAGTTTTGGCTACGAACTGCTGATCACGGACAGCACGCAATACTTCCAGTCGATGGCGCTCGACGTGATTGCGAGTGCCAATCCCGAGGTGGCGGGCCACGGCGAGGAAGCCGGCATGCTTGCCGGAGCAGTTGTTGTGGAGCGGGGAGGGCTCGGCGCCGACGCGTGCCAGGGCACGGGCGCTCGGCTCGTCGAGGGGCCAGTGGGCCCCGCACTCGAGGGCCTCTGGCTCGAACCCCGACTTGGCGAGCATGCTCCGGGCCGTCCCTACCTGGAGCGGCGTGCCGGCGTGGGAACTGCACGCAAGTGCGAGCTCGGCCGGCGTGAAGCCGAACTGGTCCACCGCACCGCTCTCTAAAAGTGCGAGTGCCTGGATCGATTTGACCGCCGAGCGGGGAAATGTCTTTCGCTGCGGATCGCCGTGCCAGGCGACGAGGCTGCCGTCGTCGCGGGCGATCACGGCGTGAATCGAGTGCGTCGATTCGGTCTCCTTGCCGCGGACCACGCCCACTTCCAGGGGAGGTCGTTCCTGGATCGAGGCGGAGGCGATCGAATGGCGGGGCATGGGAAGACTCACAACTGGGGCTCGACCAAGCGCAAGGGCCCCCGGACCACGGCGGCACGCGTTGGGGGGAGGGCAGAAGGAGCGTAGAATGCATCTCGGTCTTTCAGGTACGCCTAAACCGGCGGGGGCAGGATGGCGGTTCTTCGGCCAGACAACACGAGGCGGCTCCTCTCCCGGCGGGAGCTGATCCGGGCAGGGGGCTTGGCCGCGCTTGGCCTCGGGCTGCCGGCGCTCGCCGCCAGTCGGGCCGCCGCGCTCGCCGGACGTCCGCGCGCCAGCGCTTGCCTGATCATCTTTCTTTCCGGCGGGCCGCCGCAGCACGAGACGTTCGACCCCAAGCCGGCTGCCCCGATCGAGATCCGCGGGCCGTTCCTCCCGATTGGCACGAGTGTCCCGGGGGTCCATTTCAGCGAGCTGCTCCCGCTTTCAGCCGCCCGCGCCGATCGGATGTGCGTCATCCGCTCGATGACGACCGGTATCCATTCCCACTCCACCAGCGGCGCCTTCATGCTCACCGGCCACGAGCCGACGAGCGTGGCGGAGAGCGTGCCCCCCAGCGCCCAGGACTGGCCGAGCCTCGCCGGCGCCGTCGGTGCCCTCCGGGCCTCGGAGCGGTCGCCGCTGGATGCGGTGATCCTCCCCGAGCCGATCTTCAACAATCCGGCGATCCCTTGGCCGGGACAAAATGGCGGCTTCATGGGGGCGGCTTGGCAGCCGCACATCCTCCGCTGTGATCCTTCGCAGGAGCGGATTGAGATCGAGGGGCTGACGGCCGCGGCCGGGATCACGGAGCTGCGACTCGACGACCGGCGGGATCTCCTTGGCCAACTCGACCGGCGCTTCCACCGCCTTCAGCCGAGCGCGGGCATGGCGGAGCTCGACCGCTTCCAGCAGGAGGCCTTCGACCTCCTCCATGCCGGTGCGACGCGCGAGGCCCTCGAGATCGAGCGTGAGCCGGCGGCCTCCCGCGACCGGTATGGCCGGGGGAAGTTCGGCCAGAGCGTGCTCCTCGGTCGGCGGCTGATCGAAGCGGGCGTGAGGCTCGTCCAGGTCAACTGGCCGCGCGAGCCGGGGGACACGGCCGCCGGCAGCCCGCTCTGGGACACCCACCAGGACAACGCCGGCCGGCTCAAGAACGTCCTCTGCCCGCAGTTCGACACCGCCTACAGCGCGCTGCTTGACGATCTCGCCGAGCGCGGCCTCCTCGACGAGACGCTCGTCGTGGTGATGGGGGAGTTCGGTCGCACGCCGACGATCAACCCGGCCGGTGGGCGCGACCATTGGGGGAGCGTCTTCTCGGTGGCCCTGGCGGGCGCCGGCGTGCCCGGCGGGGGGGTGATCGGCGCCAGCGACGAGCGGGGTGGGATGCCCGCTGACCGCCCCGTCCGCCCCCCCGATCTCGCGGCGACGATCTTCCAACTCCTCGGTATCCCTCCCGATCACGAGTTCCGCGATCCGTTCGATCGCCCGCTGCAGGTGACCGCCGGGGGCAGAGCGCTGCGGGAGATTGTCGGCGCATGACACAACGGCTGATCGGCCGCGGAGGGATCCTCGACTCCGTGGCGGCGCGGGGGGCGGGGCTGGTGGTGCTCGTGCTGGTCGCCTACCTGCCCGCGTTCGGCGGTGGGTGGTTGTGGGACGACGACATCCTCATCACCGCCAATCCGCTCGTCACCGAGGCGCGGGGATTGTGGGGGATCTGGTTCTACAACACCTCCCCCGACTATTTCCCCGTCACCCTCACCAGTTACTGGATCGAGTACCGGCTGTGGGCTGACTGGGCCCCCGGTTACCACGCGGTGAACATCGTCTGGCACGCCGCGAACACGGTGCTGGTGTGGCGGATCCTCGTCCGGCTGGGTGTGCCCGGGGCGTGGCTGGCAGCGGCGGTGTGGGGGATCCATCCGGTGACGGTGGCGTCGGTGGCGTGGGTAGCGGAGCGGAAGAACACCCTGTCGATGTTCTTCGGGTGCCTGTCGGTGCTGGGGTGGATGTCGTACGAGGACACCGAAGAGCGGCGCTTTTACGGCTGGTCGCTGCTGTCCTTCGTGGTGGCGCTGTTGGCGAAGACGTCGCTGGTGACGCTGCCGCTGATCCTGCCGGTGCTGTCGTGGTGGCGGCGAGGCCGGGTGACGCGCGTCGATCTCGTCCGCACTGTCCCGTTCCTCCTGGCGTCGTTCATCCTCGGACTGGTCACCCTCTGGTATCAGATGAGCCATTCCGCCGGTGCTTCATCAGGGCCGCTGGCCGCGGTCCTGGCCTCGCTCCCGCGGGGAGGTGTGCTCGCCGGCCGGGCGGTGGGCTTCTACCTCTGGAAGGATCTCTGGCCGACGCAGCTCGCGATGGTGTACGGCGTGTGGCCCCTGGAGACCTCGCGTCCGCGCGCCTATCTCCCGACCCTGGTCGTCGCGGCCTTGGTCGCGGGGCTGTGGTGGCAGCGGAAAGAGCCGTGGGCCCGGGCCGGACTGTTTGCCGCGACGGTCTTTCTCCTCGCGCTCCTGCCGATCCTCGGGTTCCTCCCCGCGACCTACATGAAGTCGCATGCCTCCGTAGCCGACCACTGGCAGTATGTGGCGCTCGTGGCACCGGTCGCCCTAGCCGTGGCGCTGGGGGTAAAAGGGGGGGGGCGGTGGCTGCCGGGCGGGGCTGGGCGGGCGGCGGCGGCCGTGATCATCCTGGGCATTCTCACCTTCCGCCATACGGCTATCCACCGCACCTCGAAGGCATTGTGGACGCAAAATCTCGCCGTCGCGGACGTCTGGGACGCCCACCTCGGGCTGTCGCGGGCGCTGGCCAGCGAGGGGGAAAACGTCGCGGCGATCGCCGAGGCGAAGAGGGCCCTCGAGCTCTATCCCGCTGCCACCCCGGCCTGGATCGATCTCGGCATGAACTTCACCGCGGTGAAACGCTACGACGAAGCGATTGCGGCCTACCAGGTCGCCATCGACCAGGGAGGGGGGGATGATCTGTTCCAGGCCGCCGGGCTGGCCGCAGCGCTCGGCGGCGACCTGGCGCGGGCGGAGGCGTTCTTCGCGCGTGGCGCAGCCAAACGCCCCCGCGACGTGAGCGTCCGGGGTGATTGGGGCTTAGCGCTTGAAAAACTCGGCCGGCACCGGGAAGCCTTGGCTCGGTACCGCGACGCACTCGCCATCGATCCCAACGATCCCGCCGCGCTCAATGCCCTGGCCTACCTCCTCGCCAGCCGTCCCGGACAGACCGGCGACGGCGATGCTGTGGCAGATGCTGCGGAAGCGGTCGATCTGGCGCGGCGGGCCTGCACGGCGACCGACGACGGCGATCCGTCATTCCTCGACACGCTTGCGACGGCCCTGGCGGCCGGCGGTGAGTACGCCGCAGCCGTCGAGGTGGCCGACCGCGCCTTGGCGCTGGCGGTGGAGGGGAAAGACGAACCGCTCGCCGCCGAGATCCGCGGGCATCGTGAGCTGTTCCGAGCCGGAAAGCCATACCGTCCCGAATGACCACCGCGGTGGGGTCAGTTCATGGCCTTGTCGGGAAACACCAACTCGACGCCGACGACCCCGGGACAGGCCTGGAGCGACCGGACGAGCGCATGGCCATCACCATCGCGATTCATTCGGCCGGAGTAAACGACGTCGACGAGTGTCCCTTGCTTCACCGTCTCGATCCGTCGCGGCAGGGGGCGGTCGAGGTGCGCCGCCAACGCCTCCCGAATCGGCCCAGCAGGGCACTCCGGCGTCGTCCGCAGGATCACCCGGCAGGACGGGGCCGAGAACGGGGCATCGCGACCGTTTTTGCAGAACGCCCAGGCGATGATCGCCGCGATCGGCAGCCCGATCAAAGGCACGAGGATGAATCCGGCGCCGACGGCGAGGCCAACGGCCACGGCGAGGATCACGAATGCCGTGTCACGCGGATCCTCGACGACGCTCCGGAAGCGGACGATCGCCAGGGCCCCGACGAGGCTGAAGGCCCGCGCGGCGCTGTCGCCGATCGCCAGGGTGATCATGGCGATCACCACCGCGAGGAGGAGGAGTGTCTGCGAGAGGTCGGTGGCCGCGGCTGCGTGGCGCCGCCTCGTCGTTGCATAAATGATCGACACGAGGCTCCCGAGGACGAGCGCGGCGAGGAGACGGATGACGATGTTCATCCACCGCAGTTCCGCATCGCTCGGGAAGGCATCGGTGAACCAGGCTGGCATCGGGGGTGGGCCCTGCGGAGGCGGTGGGGAGCGGCGGATAGGGTGGAGGCTTGCCTCCTATGACGGCGAGGACCATCATGGGCTGGCCGGGCTGATTCGCGAAACCCCGGCGCATTCCCAGGATGATCGGGGCGGGAGCAAAGGATGACTGCACGGTGGTTTCTGGCGGCCGTCCCCCTGGTCGTCGGCTTGGCCTGGTTCGAGGCGCCGCCGATCGCCGTCTCAATCGCGGCCCTGGCGGCGATCGTACCTTTGGTCGGGCTGATCGGCGACGCCACCGAGCACCTCGCGGCGCGGCAGGGGCCGGTGGCCGGGGGGCTGGTCAACTCGACCCTCAACAACCTGCCGGAGCTGATCATCGGGGTGGTGGCGCTCTCCAACGGCTTGAGCGGCGTCGTCAAGGCCTCGCTCACCGGCGCGATCCTCGCCAATCTTCTCGTCAGCCTCGGCGTGGCCCTCCTCGCCGGAGGGCTGCGGCACGGCGAGCAGCGGATCGATCGTCGGCGGCTCAACGTCAGCGCCTCGATGCTCATGATCTGCGCCTTCTGCTTCATTGTCCCCGCCGTCTTCAGCCTCGGAGCACCGGAGGGGACGAAGGGATTATCGCTCGAGATGTCGGTCGTGCTCCTCGGCATGTATGTCGTCAACCTCGCCGTCACGATCCTCGCTCCCGGAAAAGATACGGGGCTGATCGCGACCGAGCAGCATCACGACGACGCGCCGCAGCAATCGTCAGGGCGTAGCCTCGCCGTGCTCGGGGTGTCGGCGGCGCTCCTGGCGCTGGTCAGCGATGCCCTCTCGGAAGCGCTCGTGCCGACGGCCCGGAGCCTCGGCCTTTCCGACACCTTCAGCGGCATCGTGTTCCTGGGAGGGATCGGTAGCCTCGGGGAGATCCTCGCCTGCGCCCGCTTCGCCCGTCAGGGGAAGCCGTCGCTCGTCCTCTCCGCGACGGTCGGTTCGACGATCCAGATCGTCCTCCTCGTCGCTCCGCTGCTGGTCTTTGCCGGCATTCTTCTCGGCCAGCCGATGGACCTCGCCTTCACTTCCTTCGAGGTGGTGGCGATCGTCCTCGCCACCGTGATCACCCGCGAATTGATCCAGGACGGCCGCGCCAATTGGTTCGAGGGGTGTCTTCTCCTCGGTGTCTACGTGATCCTGGCGATCGGCTTCTTCCATCTCCCCAACTGACGAAGACTCCGCCGCCTTGAGCGATGAGGTGTCAATTCCCCGCCGCGGGCAGATCCCCTTCGTAGGGAAGCGTCTTCGGATCGAAGCCGGCGTGAGGGAGCGTATCGGGGGTAATCCGCACGGCGGTCGATTCCTTGAAGGGGAACAGGCCGCCGGAGTCGTAGGTGAGCTCGATGAAGGCGGCCGTCCAGCCCTTCGGCTGGGGACGGGGCTTGCCGACGAAGCTCCCGTCCGCATCCGCCTGGAGCACCGTCGGCTTGTAGGCGCTGCCGATCGTCGTCAGCCGGAAGTCGCGCGCGTCGGGATTATGGGCCTGCCAGAGGACTGCCGCCTTGGGCTTGACGTTGCTCCGCACCCGGATCGAACCATCCTTCTCGAACGTCCAGGTCGGCTTCGGCCTGGCCCTGGCGGCGATGATCATCTCGTAGAAGGCGATGATGCTCGGGACGGAATCGGGATTCTTCTCGATCCCGTGATCGGTGTTGGGGACATAGCGGATGTGCTTCTCCCCCTTGAGGTTGTCGTAGTAAAAGCGCGACGAATCGGGAACGAAAAACTGATCGCCGCTGCCGTTGATGATGTATTTCGGGAGTGTGAGCCGATCAAGGTAGGAATACGGATCCTCGATCGCGTGGAGCTCCTGCATCCGCGGATGCTCGGGGTTCTGGACGATGCCGTGGTGGACATAGTCGCCGAGGGCCCGCGACCAGAATCCGTAGGTAGCGCCGTGGTGGATGAGCTGCTCGTCGAGATTCAGGACGTCGATGACGATCGGAATGATCGCCTCGACGCGGTCGTCGGTGGCGCCGGTCATCCAGGTCGTCCAGCCGCGCTTCGAGCCGCCGGCGACGACGAATCCCTGCACCGGGATTCCCTCTTCCTTCGACCATTCCTCGATGCAGTCCATCGCCTTGACGACGCTCTTCACCATCGGCAGCCGGGGGAGCCAGGTGGGATCGCCGCTGTCGAGGAACTGATCCCAGCAGTAGGCGATCAGATCATCCTCCTTGCGGGGCGTGCCATCCCCGTGGAACACGATCGGCTGGTTGGGGATCTGTTTCAATTCGACGACGATGCTCCCGGTCGCCTCGGCGATGGTCGTGACGAGGGTGCTCGGGCCGTCGGGGACATTCGTGCCGTCATTGCCACCGCCACTGACGAGGAGAAAGCACTTGTCGGTCTTCAGCTCGGAAGGCCGCGCGACGAGCACCCAGTGCTCCCACACCTGCCGATCGACCTCCTCCGGACTCCGCCACGACTGGCTCTTCATCCGGATGACGGTCTTCGCTTCCTCCCCGCCCCCCTTCACCACCTCCCAGTGGTAGGCATCATCCTCTTCGTCGAGGTAGTCGTCGATAGGCAGCTCCACCGTCGCGCCGACCGGCGGGGCCGCAGCGACCGGAGTGCCGGCATGGAGCCCGGCGAGGAGAAAGATCACGGCGACCAGGAGGAGGGTAGCGCGCAGCGACATGGGGGGATCCAGAGGTGGGGATGGGAGCGGGCCAGATCACTTCGTCGAGAGTTCGATGGGCGGCAGTTGCTTGGTGGAGGGGGTGATCTCGGCCTTCAGCGGCGAACTGTCGGGCACGGAATACTTGCCGCCGAGGAGGTCCGGCGGATCGGACTTGCCAGAGCTATCTTTTCTCGCTGCTTCGATCTTGGCCGGATCGTGCCACACGACCGTCACGCTATAGGACCCTGGACTCACGCCAGGCTTGGCGTTGGTGATGATCTCGAAGGTGCCGTCGGCCGCGGTGTTGGCGGAGGGAACGATGCCGCCGCGCTGGCCGGGGGTGAAGAAGAGGAGGTTGGCGCCGGCGGCCGGCTGACCGTCGACGACCAACGTGCCCTTCACGCGCGGGAGGTTCGGGCCCTTCGAGCAGCCGACGATTCCGAGGGCGAGCAGGAGCATGAGCGACACGGCGGATCGACAGACGACCCGGGTGGCAGACGACGTGGGGAGGAAGGGCATCGGATCGCTGCTCCGGAAGGGATGCAATGGACCGGTGGTAATCATACCGGCGGTCCGCGTGGGGGAGAAAACGGGCGACCCGGCCGATCGCTGGCGAACGGCCGGGTCGGTGAGATGGGCAGAAGGGGCCGCGGTGAACCCTCGGGGCACACCATCAACGCCGATCATGCTTCGGGCGATCACTGGTCGGCGTTGAGCGGCTCGCCGCCGTCGCGCGTGACAAACGCCACGTAGACGAAGTTGTCGATGTCTTGCGAGAGGAAACCGACCGACCCGTCGCCCCGGACCACCGACACCCCCTGCGGGTGGAAGGAGTAGGGGCTGTTATCGTTGTAGATGTTGATTGCCGAGCAGCCAGACGCTCCTGGGTTGGCAATCGTCGCCCCGCTGTAGCCGCGCGTGTAACGGGCACAGTTCCAGTCGCCGTAGAACGAGTTGAGGGCGATGTTCGGGTAGCTGGGGGCGCCACCGGGCACCATCTGCCCCTTGAAGAACTTCTGCTGCTTGCCGGCTTCCTCGATGAGGAGGATCGTCTTCGACAGGCCGTCGATGCACTCGGCTACCTTTACGGTCCGCTTGTTGATCGAGTCAGTCGTGGCGAGCAGACCGTTCTCCGTCGTCG
>SIAG01000054.1 GCA_009691925.1 Planctomycetaceae bacterium | reverse complement strand
GGCCGCCATTCCCAGGAGCCAGTTGAGCCCTCGGCAAAGCCCCATCACGGCCGGGCCGAAGGGGGTGCTCTTGGCATGTCGGTCGTAGGTCCAGATCGCTGCGGTGAGCCCTGCTCCGACCAGCGCCGGCGCCGGATACCCCGAGGCGAAGGCCGCGCCGCAGGCTCCCAGGCCAGCCAGCGCCAGCAATCCCTGGCCGACCAGCGCCGCTGTCTTCACGTCGATCTGCCCGGAGGGGAGCGGACGCTCGGGGCGCTCGACCGAATCGAGGGCGACATCGAAGACATCGTTGAGCACCATCCCGGCGGCATAGAACGCCCAGCCCGCGGCGGCGGCCAGAAGCATTGCCGGCCGCGCCTGGAGGGAGGTCAGCCCGGCGACGACGAGATAGCCGGCGAGGACGTCGGCGATCGCCGTGAAGTGATTCGGCAGCCGCAGCAGTCGCGCCCAGGCGAGCCCTTGCCCCATGCGCGTCACCCGATCGCCACGCCGGCCCGACCGGCACTGGCCTGGAGGTATTCCCGCGCGGCCTTCGCCGCTTCGTCGGGCTTGGCGCGGTTGGGATAGAGCTCGACGGTCACCCAGATGTCGGGCGTGTGTTCGGCGATGGCGCGGAACACCCCGTCGAAGTCGATCGCCCCGTCACCGGGAACGAGGTGGTGGTGAACCCGCGTCGCGGCGATGTCCTCGAAGTGGTAGTGCTTCGTGTGGGGCTTCATGATCGGCACCCACTCGGCCGGATCCTCGGAGACGCAATACGCATGGCCGATGTCGAAGTTGAGGCCGAGAGCGGGGTGATTCACACGCTCGGCGAACTCGAGATACTGCCCGAACTTCTCAATCAGCAGCCCCGGCTCCGGCTCGATCAGGAGCGTCACCCCGACCTCCGCGGCCACGTCGAGGACCGGCATGATCTCGTCGTAGAAGATGTCGGTGGCCTGGGCGTAGGTCTGCCCCTCGGCGACCTCGCCACCCGGCTCGGTGGAGATCGTCTTGGCGCCAAGCTCGGCCGCCAGACGGAGGGCGCGCTTCGTGTGCTCGCGGCGGATTGCCCGGTAGTGGCGGTCGGGGTCGGTCCAGCCGGGATGCCAGTAGGGCTGCCGGGGATCGGCGATGGCGTTCATCATGAACGCGTTGATGTTGGAGATCGTCAGGCCCGACTCGGCCAGGGCCCGGCGGATCGAGTCTTTCTGAACGCCGAGCAGGCCGGCGGGCCAGGCATGGGGGACGTCGGCGAGGAGCTCGATGCCGGAATAGCCGAAGCTGGCGATCCGGCGGATCGCCTGTTCCACGGGGACGTCGAGGTAGGCGTTGGAGGAGAAGGCGAGGGAGAGGGGCATGAAGACTCCAAGCTGGCGGGGGGGACCGGCCGACAGGCCATGGCTCCCCCCGGGACCACGAGAGTCTAGTTTCCCGTCGGCCAGAGAACGAGGTGGCGCTCGATCCAGGCCGGGCGGAGCGGCAGATGCTCGAGCTCCGTGTAGACCATCGCCGCGGGATTGACGTCGCGCGACTCCATCAGCCGCACATGCCGCTCGACGGCGGGGAGCCGGCCGATTGACGGAAGAACGACGAGCCAGACGGCCGCGAGAATCGCCACGGCGAAGGCCAGCCGCAGCCCGGGCGTGATCCTGAGCGACGGCGTGATCCTGAGCGACGGCGTGATCCTGGCAGGACGTGTCACGGCGTCACCCCCTGCCGGAAGAGCCAGCCGAACGTCAGGCTCGCCATCGCCAGGGAGAGGACGAGATTCAGCACCTGGCCTCCACAATAGAGGATCAGCGGCCGGCCGCTGGCGAGCGTTGGGGCAAGCTCGCGGAAGATCGTCTGCAGCCCCATGCAGATAAAGCCCACACAGAACAGCCAGCCGCGCAGCCGCGACGTGAATCCGTTGATCGCGCCGTCGACGAGGAGCGCGAGCTCGGGCGACATCGTGAACAGCCAGGAGCAGACAATCGACGTACCGATGAAGCCGAGGATGAACTTTGGAAATCGGCGCCAGGCCTCGGCCGCCAGCGACGTCTTCGGGCCGGCCACATCGCGATCGACCCAGCCGGCCCAGTAGACGGCGACCGCGAAGGCGATGATCCCGATCATCGAGTTCTGGATCATCTTCACCGTGGCCGCCACTTCGGCCGGGCGCTTGTCGTCGAGATTCTTCCCGAGCATCTCGCCGGCGGCGACGACGGCCCCGGTGGCATCGATCGTGCCACCGAGCCAAGCGCCCCCGACGATCGGATCGATCTCCGCCCACTGGATGAACGGCGGCATCACGACCATCATCGCCACGGTGAACAGCAGCGAGAGCCCGATCGCCAGCGACAGCTCCTCCTTCTTCGCCTTGCAGGCGGCGCCGGTGGCGATCGCCGCCGATACCCCGCACACCGACATGTCGGCGGCGATCACCATGCAGAGGCTTTTTGAGGGGATCTTCAACCAGTGGACCCCGAACAGATAGGTGACCACCAGGACAATCGGCGTCACCACCCAGCTCGTCAGCAGCCCCGGCAGGCCGAGCTCGAGGAGCCGGCTAAAGAGGACCTCCGCGCCAAACACCACCAGCCCGGTCTTGATGAGAAACTCCCCCTGGAGTGCCGGCTCGAGCCACTTTGGCGCGCCAACGGTATTGCCGATGACGAGGCCGACGAGGAGCGCCCAGAGGGGATATTCGAGGTTGTAGTAGTTAATCACCTTCTGTGCGGCCATCAGATAGGCCAGGCCACCGAGGAGCGCGAGGAAGCATGCCCCGGGGAGGACGGCGGCGAGCGACCGGCCCCGCAAAAGCGTGCCGGCGGCGAGGATGCCGACGACCCACGTCATCCCGAGGAGGATCGGGATCGAGACCGGCTTGACCTTCGTCTTGTCTTTCTTGTCGACGACGACGAGGGCTTGCAGTGGCGCATCGCTCCAGGTTTGTGGCTTGTCGATCGTCGCAGAAAGCCGATTGGGCCAGCCCTTCGGGAAGGCCTTGCGGCTGCCCGCATCCTCCGTTGGTCGCCCGCTCCAGCCAATGGCCAGCGCCAGCACCACCAACGCCACGCCGATGAGGATCGCGGCGAAGTCTTCGTGGAACCCGCGACGGGGGAGGTCGGCACCGGGATCAGTTGCCATGAGGTCTCCTTCGTGTCATTAGCCTCGCATCCGCAAGGTGTCAGCTTGAGGCGCTGCGGTATTTCGAAAGCGCCGACTGAAACACCCACCGCGATATCACCAGCGCCGCTGCGGCGGCAAACACCGTCCCGGCCACCATCATCCCCGCCTGCCCCGTCAGCGGCTGGGCGATGACCCGCGCTGGGACGTTGACGACGAGAAGAATCGGGATCACAAACGTGCACAGGGCGCGCAGCGGTCCGCCCCAGGGGCCGGAGTAGATCTCGGCGGGATAGCGGGAGAAGTTCGTCAGATAGAACCAGAAATCGTAGAGGCTCTGATTGCGCCCCAGATGGATCGTGGCGGCGGCGAGCATGATCACGAGGCTGTAGAGGATCGCCACGCCGCAGACCACGAGGAGTGGATAGAGAAGGATCGCCACAGGATGCGGCGGCTGCGGGAGGCGGGGGATCGCCCAGGCAAGGAGCCCGACGCCGACGAGGCCATTGGCGAAGGCCGAGAAGTCGATCCGGTGCATCGAGACGAGGAATTGCGCATCGAGCGGCTGGACGAGGATCCCGTCGAGCCCGCCGGTGCGGACCATCTCGGTGAGCTCCTCGGCGCTCGGCATGAAAAGGGCCTGGACGATCGAGTTGATAATCATTCCGGTGGCCACGAAGGCGAAGAACGGCGCCTTCGTCCAACCCGTCCCCAGGCCGATCTCGGGGGTGAAGGTGAAGACGAGGAGATAAAAGGCGAGATTCATCGCCATCCAGCCGAGGCTCGTGACGCACTCGAGGACGAAGTTCGCCCGGAATGTCATGTCGCGGACCAGACAAGCCCGCGCGAAGGTGAGCAAGATCGAGACGTAGCGGGTCATCGAGTCGCTCCTTTACCCACCAAAAGCACTGTAGCGCCGCGTGCCGCGCCACCAAGCGATCCGACAGGCGACGATCATCACTCCCACCCAGGCCGCTTCCACCACCAGCGACCGGACGAGCTCCGCCCCCTGCACCTTCCCCAGCCACACCGCCGCCGGGAAGTAGGCGGTGTATTCAAAGGGGAGGAAGCGGACGACATCCGCCACGCTCACCCCGGCGACACCGGTGGGGATGTCGCGGAGCATGTCGAGAGGGAACATGTGGCCGGAGAGCATGTACTGCACGAGCATGTAGGCGAAGACGATGCTCGAGACCTCGAGGAACCAAAATCCGAGCATCCCCAGCGTCGCCTCCATGAAGAATCCGAGGAGGAAGGAGAGCACGAGCGAGAGCGTGAAGGCCCCAAGTGTCGTCCAGTCGGGGATCGGCGGGAAGTAGTCGCGGCAGAAGAGGAACACGCCGGCGAAGGGGAGGGTCGCCACGGCGTAGTAGACGAGCTTGTGGGCGATCCGCGCAGCGAGGAGGTAGCCGACGTAGTCGACAGGCTGGACGAGATATTTCTTGATCGACCCGTCGCGGATGCTGCGCGCGATGCCACTGGCCAGGCCCGGCATGCTGGAGAAGGCGCGCGAGACCATCGTGAGGAGGTAGTAGGCGACGATGTCGTTGCGAGAGTAGCCGGCGATCGATCCCGAGCTCGTGGCGCCGAAGACGGCCGTCCAGAGGAAGACCTGCGTGACGATCGGGAGGAAACGCATGAGCGTGCCGAGGACGAAGTCGCCGCGGTAGACAAGCCGCTCCTCGAGGCAGATGACGAGCATCGTCCACCACACCCGCAGGCCCAGGCGGCGGCGGGCGAGGAAGCCCGATGGCGCGGGATCGCTCGCGGCTGAAGTCATCGCGGGGCCCCCGTCGCGCCGTCGGTGCCGGCGGTGCTCCCCGAGCGGAACATCTCGGCGACGATCTCCTCGAGTGGCACATCCTCCACCGACACGTCGCGGACCCCCTGCCCGCGGAGGATCCCGGGGAGGACATCAGCGATCCGCGTCCGGTCGATCCGGAGGATCACCTGCGGCCCGCGGATCTCGCAGGGGAAGCCGAGGCGGTCGATGGCGGCCGGATCGGGGGGGGCGTCGAGATCGAGGGTGACGATCTTGTGGGAGGTGAAGCGGTCGACGATCTGCTCCAGCGACCCGTCGTAGAGGATGCTCCCCTCGGTGACGACGACGAGCCGCTTGCACAGCGCCGCCACGTCTTTCATGTAGTGGGTGGTGAGGATCACCGTCATCTGCCGCTCGGCTTGGACGTGGGCGAGGAACCGGTGGAGGGAGTGCTGGGCGACAACGTCGAGGCCGATCGTCGGCTCGTCGAGGAACAGGACCTCCGGTTCGTGGAGGAGGGCGGCCACGAGCTCGAGCTTCATCCGCTCCCCAAGGGAGAGGTCGCGGACCGGCCGGAGGAGGAGCTTGCGGACGTCGAGGAGATCGACAAGCTCGTCGCGCGTCCGCTCGAACCGCGGCGTGTCGATCCGGTAGATCTCCTTGTGGAGCCGGAAGCTCTCGGCGGCGGGGAGATCCCACCACAGCTGGTTGCGCTGCCCCATGACCAACGCGAAGCGGCGGCGGAAGTCGTCGGTCCGCTCCCAGGGGACGCTGCCGAGAACGGTGGCCGCGCCGCGGGTCGGGGTGATGATCCCCGAAAGGAGCTTGAGAAAGGTCGTCTTGCCGGCGCCGTTGGGGCCGAGCATGGCGACGAACTCCCCCTTCTCAACCTGCAGGTTGACCCCCCGGAGGGCCTCGACGACGCGGCTTTTCCGGTTGAAGAGCCCCGTGACGCTCGCCAGCAGCCCTTCCGGCTTGTCGAAGACCCGGTACTCCTTGGCAAGCCCCCGGACCTCGATGACAGGCTCACCCGTCGCGCTCGAGGCGTTTGTCCTGGGCTGACTGGAGTTGTGCATGGCGGGAGTATAGGGGAAAACGTCCACTTACCCGGAGGGCCCCCCATGATCCGCGTCGGCCTCGGCCACGACACCCACCGCCTCGGGCCGGGTACGGCGCTCGTGCTCGGTGGGATCGCGATCCCGCACGACCGGAAGGCCCTCGGCCACAGCGATGCCGACGTTCTCCTCCACGCCATTACCGATTCCCTCCTCGGGGCGGCAGCCCTCGGCGACATCGGCGAGCTCTTCCCCGACACTGATCCGGCCAACCGGGGGCGGGATTCGGCCGGGATGCTCCGCGTCGCCTGCGACCGGGTGGCCGAGGCGGGGTGGCGGATTGTGAATCTGGATTGCGTGATCTTCGCCCAGCGCCCCAAAATCCTTCCGCACCGCGCCGTGATCTGCAGCCGCGTCGCCGCGATCCTCGGGATCGACGTTGACCGGGTGTGGCTCAAGGCGAAGACGGGTGAGAAGGTGGGGCCGATTGGCGAGGAGCTCGCGATCGGCGCGGAGTGTGTGGTGTTGATCGAGCGCGATTGAACCGTCCGGCCGAGGACGGCCGGCCGCGCTGAAGACCAGCAAGTGACCAGGAAACGAAGGACAGTCCATGGCGACGACCGAGGCGACGAAGGCCCTGCCGAAGATCGAGGTTTACAGCACGCTCTCACGGAAGAAGCAACCGCTTGAGACGGTGCGCCCCGGCGAAGTGGGGATGTATCTCTGTGGGCCCACCGTCTACAAGCCGAGCCACATCGGCCACATGGTCGGCCCGGTGATCTTCGACACCGTCAAGCGTTACCTCGTCTACTCCGGCTGGAAGGTGACGTGGGTCGTGAACGTCACCGACGTCGACGACAAGATCATCGTCGAGAGCGCCGCCCGCGGCACCACGATGGCCAAACTCGCCGAGGAGATGACCCGCGACTACCTCGACAACCTCGCTGCTCTCGGCGTGACGACGATCGACCAGATGCCGAAGGCGACCGAGCACATCGGCACGATCATCACCTTCATCGAGGGACTGATCGCGAAGGACTGTGCCTATGCCTCCGACGGCGACGTCTACTTCGACGTCACCCGCGACGCCGATTACGGCAAGCTCACCAATCGCTCGGTCGACGCCATGCAGGGGGAGGGAGGCTCGACCGCCGAACGGAAGCGATCGGCTGCCGACTTTGCCCTCTGGAAGAAGGCCAAGGCGGGGGAGCCCTCCTGGGAGAGCCCCTGGGGTCCGGGCCGGCCCGGCTGGCACATCGAGTGCTCGGCGATGTCGCGGGCGATCCTCGGCGAACACTTCGACATTCACGGTGGCGGTCTCGACCTCATCTTCCCTCACCACGAAAACGAGATCGCGCAGAGTGAATCGCTCCACGACAAGCCGATGGCCACCTACTGGATGCACAATGGACTGATGCAGGCCTCCGGCGCTGCCGGCAAGGTGGGGGGGCGACCGCGCGGGAGCGAAGGCGGCGAGGATGTGGCCAGCCAAACGGCCACGAAGATCAGCAAGTCAACCGGCGCCGAGCCCTTCAAGAATCTCCTCGCCCGCCACCGCCCCGAGGCGATCCGCTTCCTCCTTCTCTCCACCCACTACCGCAGTCCGATCGCCTTCGGTGAGGAGCCGCTCGGCGAGAGCGCCCGCGCCATGGAGGCCTTCGAGCGTCTCTTCCAGCGCTTCGAGCGTCTCACCGGCACCTCCTTCTACACGCTCCTGGCGCGCAACCGGCCCGCCGGTGACGCGGCCGTGGCGGCCGCCGGGCCGGACGTGACGGCGCTGCGGCGGAAGTTCCTTGAGGCGATGGACGACGACTTCAACACGGCGATCGCGATGGCGACGCTCTTCGATCTCGTGCGTCAGGTGAACAAGTTCATCGACACCCAGGGGATCGAGAAGCAATCCACCCCGGCCGATGAGGCGAGCCTGCGGGCGATGATGGAGGTGTTTCGCGAGCTGACGGGGGTGCTCGGCCTGTTCCTGGTCGAGCCCAAGGCGAAAACCTCCGGCGGCGACGATGACCTCGTCGGCAAGCTGATGGAGCTCGTCATCGAGATTCGTGCCAATGCCCGGAAGGCGAAGGATTTTGCCACGGCGGATCTCGTCCGCACGAAGCTCACCGCCGCCGGCGTTGTCCTCGAGGATCGCCCCGATGGCACCGGCTGGTCGAGGAAGTCGTGAGCGTCGCCCTCGCAAAGCCCCAGATCGATTCCCAGGTCTCTTTACAGATCGTTGGGCTGGGGGAGATCCTCTGGGATCTCTTCCCCGACGGGGCCCGCTTCGGCGGGGCCCCGGCCAACTTCGCCTCCAGTGCCGCCGGTCTCGCCGCCGGCTCCGCCTGCGTGGGCATGGCCGGCGCCGTCGGCCGCGACGATCTCGGCCGGAGGGCGCTGGCCGAGCTCACCTCGCGCGGCGTCAATGTGGCGGCCGTGGCGGTCTTGCCGGAGCCCACAGGCCGCGTCGACGTGACGGTCGATTTGGCAGGCCATGCTTCGTACGTCTTCGCCCCGGACTGTGCCTGGGACAACGTCCCCTGGAGCGACAGCCTCCAGCGGCTTGCCGCCGAAACATCGGCCGTCTGTTTCGGCACGCTCTCTTCCCGCGGGAGCGTGTCGCTGGCCACGATCCGCCGCTTCGTCGCCGCCGTCCCCTCCCCTGCCCTGCGAATCCTCGACATCAACCTCCGGCCGCCGTTTTGGTCGCCGGACGTCGTCCGTGACTCGCTCCCCCTCGCCAATGTCGTCAAGTGCAACGACGACGAGCTGCCGGTGGTGGCGGAAATCCTTGGGCTGGAAGGTTCCCCGGAAACGATCCTCCACGCCCTCGTGGCTCGCTTCGGGCTCCGCCTGGCAGCCCTCACCCGTGGGGCAAAAGGCTCGCTCCTGGTCACCGCCGACGGCGCCGCCAGCGACCTCCCGGGCACGCCGGTCAGCGTCATCGACACCGTCGGCGCCGGCGATGCCTTCACCGCCGCGGTCACCCTCGGGCTCCTTGCCGGCTGGCCGCTGTCAAAGCTCCATGCCCATGCCGAACGTGTGGCGGCCTATGTCTGCACGCAGCCTGGCGGCACACCGCCGATCCCTGCCGATCTGCGGATCGGGTGACGGCGGGTGAGACGCCTGCGTCGGAATCCATCGGCGAAGTGGATCGATTTCTCGGCCAGGCAGTCGTCTGACTCAGGCACGCTGCGGCTGATGGGATCGCGGGCGGGGATAAACGACCGGGCGTGCTCCGGTTGATCCCGACCTGACGGCAGCACCTTGCGGAGATCGGGCCGCCTGGGCGTCAAGCGGGCCGCCGTTGCTTGTTTGTCGGTGCCAGGACGCGTATGATCCCAGCCAGTTCTTCGTCTGGGGGATGCAGCGAGCGGTATTCCGGCACAAAGCCCCGGAGGCCCTCGGACTGTGATCCGGTGGATCGTTTGATGATCCATGGGTGCATCGCGACGCGTGTGTCGCGATTGAGACGTGCCGTCCACTCTGGCCGGCATGCCCGATATTCGATAGCTGTGGCCCCATGGGCTCTTGGGGGGCCTCCTGAGGGGCCTCCTGAGGGGCCTGCGGTGCAGCCATCCCCCTGGAGGTGATCGATGCTAGCCCCCGTGCGCCCGCTTTTTGTCTCCACCTATCCCCCCGAGGCGTGTGGGCTGGCGACCTTCACCAAAGACACCGCCGATGCGGTCGATCTAGCTGCCGGGCAGGCCGTGTCGTCAGTCGCGGCGATCGAGCGGATCGCCGCTATCCCCACGAGCGATCCGCGGGTAACGCATGTCATCGACAACCGTCGCCCCGAGGCCTACACCTTCGCCGCCGAGGTTGCCAACGACGGCCCCTGCGACGTCGTCAATCTCCAGCATGAGTTCGGGCTCTATCCAGGCGACTGGGGCTGCCGGATCCTCGACTTCGCGGCGGCCTGCACGAAGCCGATTGTGACCACCTTCCACACCCTCCTTCCGCAGCCCGACGCGGCGCCGCGGCGGATCGTCCGCGAGCTTGCGGCCCGCAGCCGGCGCGTTGTCGTGATGACACGGATCGCGGCCCGGTTGCTCGAAGAGGATTACGGCGTCGATCCCGATTCCGTGCGGATCATTCCCCACGGTGTCCCTCCGGTGCCATTCGGTCGCGACGACCCGCGCCACCCTTCCCGCGATGTTTCGCTCCAGGAATCACTCGGGCTCGCCGGTCGCCGGCTGATCTGCACTTTCGGGCTCATCAACCGTGGCAAGGGGCTCGAGCACATGATCCGTGGCCTCCCGGCGGTGGTGGCCGCCTGCCCGGAGGTCCTCTATCTGATCGTCGGAGCGACTCACCCCCAGGTGAAGCTCCAGGAGGGGGAGGTCTACCGTGAAGGGCTCGCGGAGCTGGCCCGGTCGCTCGGCGTCGGCGACCACGTGCGGTTCGTCAATCGCTATCTGTCGCTCCCAGAACTGCTCGCCCATCTCCAGGCCTGCGATGTGTTCGTCACCCCTTACCCCGGCAAGGATCAGATCGCCAGCGGCACGATGGCCTATGCCATGGCCGTCGTCGGCGCGGTCATCAGCACGCCGTACCTCTATGCCTGCGAGATGCTGGCGGAAGAGCGCGGGATCCTCGTTCCCTTCTCCGACAGCGACAGCCTCGCCCGCGCGGCCATTCTCCTCCTCACGGACGACAGGCTGCGGATGCAGACCCAGCAGAAGGCCTATCGCTACGTCCGGCCGATGTTCTGGCCGAACGTCGGCCGCAGCTACCACGACCTCTTCGGCCGGGTCGCCGCGGAGGATCGCCGGCCAACCCCGCGCGATGTGCGGTCGGAGTCATTGGCTCTCGCGCTCGTCACCGCGCTCCACGGGGAGGCCCGATGACTGCCCCCACCCGACTTCTCCTCTCCCACCTCGACCGGATGACCGACTGCACCGGTCTGATACAGCATGCGATCTACGGGATCCCGCGACGGGAGAGCGGCTACACCACCGACGACAACGCCCGCGCCCTGCGCCTCTGCACGCGCTTGTGGAGCCATGCTCCAGACGAGCGGATGCTCTCGCGGGTGTCGTGTTATTTGAGCTTCCTCGAGCATGCCCGCTGCCAGGTGAAGGGCTTCCACAATTTTCTCAGTTATCAGCGCGATTGGCTCGATGCGACTGGCACCGGCGATTGCCAGGGGCAGGCTGTTTTGGCGCTGGCCGAGGTCCTCGGCAGTCGGCTCCCCGAGGGCTACCGGTCGGTGGCCTGGGAACTGATCAAGACCGTCCTGCCGACGCTCGCCGAGATCCGCAGCCTACGGGCCCAGGCCTACGTGATCCTCGCCTGGTCGCATCTCCACAAGGCCGATATCCGCGAAGCGCGGGCGCTGGAGACGGTGGCGCATCAGGCAGCGCTGCGGCTCACGGTGGCTTTCTCCCGGTCCCACCGCCCCGATTGGCCGTGGTTTGAATCGCGGATGACGTATGCCAACGCCGTCCTCCCGCACAGCTTGTTTGCCGCCGCCGAGCTCTGGCCGGAGGGGCCTTTTCTGTCGGTCGCCGAGGCAACTTTCGGCTTCCTCGTTCTGGAGACGACCGTCGACGATTGCTTCTGGCCCGTCGGCAACCTCGATTGGTATGCCCGGGGCGAGACGAAATCCCCCTACGACCAGCAGCCGGTCGAGGCCTCGACGATGGCCGAGGCGGCGCTGGCAGCCTTCGCCGCGCGTGGCGACAGCCGGCATCTCGCCACGTTCCACCGGGCCCAGGCCTGGTTCGCGGGGAGCAACAGCCTGCGCGTTCCCCTCACCGATCCACTCACGGGCGGGTGCTGTGACGGCCTCCAGCAAAACGGGCCCAACCGCAACCAGGGGGCCGAGTCGACCCTCGCCGCGCTTTGGACCGAGTGGCTCGGGAGCACGCTCCGGCCGGTCGATGGCCTCGGCGTGGCAGCTGCAATGCTTCCCTTTTCTCCCCTCCGCACCCCCTTGGAATGCACCGACGCATGACCCCCATCGCCAGCAACCGGCACTATTCCGAGCTGTTTCACCGCTACGAAGGCAATCCGATCCTCACCGCCGACAACTGGCCCTATCCGGCGCACACCGTCTTCAACGCCGCGGCCTGTCAGGTCGGCGCCGAGACGCTCCTGCTGGTGCGCGTCGAGGATCGTCGCGGCCATTCGCATCTGTGCGTGGCCCGGAGTGCCGACGGGATTTCAGACTGGCGGATCGATCCCCAGCCGACGTTTCCCCCTGACCCGGCGAATTACGCCGAAGAGGCCTGGGGGGTGGAAGACGCCCGTGTCACTTGGGTGGCCGATCGCGCGGAGTGGATCATCACCTACACGTCGTTCTCCCCAATCGGGCCGCTGGTGTCGCTCGCTTCGACGGTCGACTTCAAGACGTTCGTCCGGCTCGGGCCAGTCATGCCGCCGGAGGACAAGGACGCCGCTATCTTTCCCCGCAAGTTCGGCGGCCGCTACGCCATGATTCACCGGCCGGTGTCGGCGGGCAGTTCCGGGGCCCACATCTGGCTGTCGTTCTCCCCCGACCTGCGGCATTGGGGGGATCACCATGTCCTCCTCCATGCCCGCCGCGGAGCCTGGTGGGACGCCAACAAGATCGGCTTGAGCCCTCCTCCCCTGGAGACGCCCGACGGCTGGCTCCTCCTCTATCACGGCGTTCGCCACACCGCCGGTGGCTGCCTCTACCGGCTCGGGTTTGCGCTGCTCGACCTTGAGCAGCCGTGGCGGGTGATCCGCCGCAGCGACGACTGGGTCTTCGCCCCGGAGCTCCCCTACGAGCGCCATGGGGATGTCAACGGCGTGGTCTTTCCCTGCGGCTGGATCCTCGACGAGGCGACCGGTGTGATCCGGATGTACTACGGCGGCGCCGATTCCTGCCTGGCGCTGGCTACGGCGAACCTCTCGGAGATCCTCGCCTATCTCCGCACCTGCCCCGTCCCGCCGCCGCGCGATCGCCCCGGGATGACGATCTAAGTCTCTTGGCCCGGTGACGGCAACGTCACCGGGCCACGGGAGCGGTGGCGTTGCTCACCACTCCGCGCCTGGAAGCTCGCCACCGGCCCGGCTGCCGAGGGCCTGGAGGACCTCGCGGTCGATTGTGAAGGAGAGTGCCCGCGTGGAGCCGTCGCCCATCCCCGCCACCGCCACGCCGGGGTGATAGGCACCGAATCCACCGACAAACAGCGGCCCCTTTTCGGCCAGCTCGTCCTCGGCAAGCCCGGTGATCCGCTGCATTGAGAATTGCTCGATCTTCCGGCCGGTGTTCCGCAGCGTCGCCCGCGTTCCCGACGGCCAGCCGAGCTCGATCGGGGAGACACCGTTGTTGGGATCGGGCTCGTCGAAGACATGCTCCGAGACGAGGAGCGTGTGCGAGCTGCCGTCGAGGATGTCGTCGAAGCGGATCCGGCTGTTGAGGAACAGGAGTCCGTCATTGCCGACGTCGATCGGCGCCTCGACCGAGTTGTGGCAGCCGACGTAGCTCGACCATGCAATCGGCCTGTCGCCGTTTTGGTCTCCGCCCCGTGGCCCGGGGGAGGACGGGCAACGCAGCACCGCTATCGCCATCCGTCGCAGCTTGTCGTTGACCTCGGCGTAGGCCCCGGCCTGCTGGTCGAACATCCGGAAGAGGCTGTTTTGCTCCATGTAGGGGAGCACGTGCACCGTCCAAGAGACATGCTGGCCGACGGCCTCGTTTCTGATCGGGCCGTCGGGATTGGTGACGCCGGCCGGGAAGTGGCCGGTGTGGAACTCGTGGTTGTGGAGGGCGAGGCCGAGCTGCGTCGTGTTGTTCAAGCAGGAGCAGCGCCTGGCGGCCTCGCGGGCGGACTGCACGGCCGGGAGAAGGAGGCCGACGAGCGTGCCGATGATGGCGATGACGACGAGCAGCTCGACGAGCGTGAACGCCCGCAGCCGGCGGTGGGAACGGTCGGTGGTCATGGGAGAGCCTCCGGGGTAACGGCAGGAGATGGTTCGGGAACGGTGGATGGTGGACTGGCCGGGAGCTGATTCGGCGTGAAAGCCTCCCGGGCCACGCGGATGGCGCGCTCGCGGCGGACCGAGTCGGGGCGTCCGGCGGGATACTCGACGACAAGGCCGAGGCTGACGCCGTCGGGCGTGAGCGTGACGGCGGTGATCACGTCCGCAGCGCCCCTGCCGACAATTGCCTCGGAAGCCACCGTCGTCCGCCCGCCGCTCCAGCCGGGCTCAACGCGGAGACGAATGACGGCCCGCTCTGCAGCGGCCTCGAGCAGGCACTCCGCCTGCCGGAGCTCGAGCTCTTTGAGGAACTGACGGCGCCCCAGAAGGGCGATCTTCAGCATCCCGCCGAGCATGACCAGGACCACAGCCATTGCCGCCAGGACCACGACGAGCGTCGCGCCACGACGGGATTGCGACGGCAGCGGATGGCACGAAGGGTGGGTCATGGTCGCGCCTCCCCGTCACGCGCCGTAAGAAAACGGAGATCGCGGCCGAGATCTGCCTCGACGACCAGCGCCGGCGGCTTTCGCTTTGCCTCGGCGGGGGAACGTGGCGGCGGCACGACCCCCGGGGAGGCCAGCGCGCCGTCTGCTCCCTCGGCGCCGAGCTCGAGATGAATCTGTTGCTGCGCCACGGTCACGATCGCGGCGCACGGGCCGGCTAGCGAATAGTCTTCGCGGGCCACTGGCGCCTCGTTACCGGGAGTGAGGAGCCGCCGCTGGATCTGTCGACGGTCGGCCGAGTGGCGGTACTCGATCGTGCCGCCATCGGGAAGCGTGAAGGCCACGAGCCGCTCCCCGGTCGGCGCCACGACTTGGGCCGCGGCATGGGCGTAGACCTGGGCCGCGGCATGGACATCGGCCCGGAACACGCGGGCGAGGCGGGCGCTGGTCCGCTCGTCGTCAAAGAATCGGCGGCTCTCCGACTGGGCCCGCATCACGCCGTGGAGGAGC
>SIAG01000053.1 GCA_009691925.1 Planctomycetaceae bacterium | reverse complement strand
CGCCTCCGCTGGCCTCGCGGAGATCAGCGACGACTGGGAAACCGAACGGGCCTACCCCGCCAGGGAGCCAGATGACCCACCTCTGAAAACTGCGATTTGCAGAACAGATGTTGCTGCTGTCGTTTGCCCGGCCTGGCCGCCGCGGGAGACCGGAATGTCGGCGCGACCTGCCGGGTGGGCGTGCCCTTGTCTGCTCAAGGTGAATACGGCATAATGCCGTATCATAAAATAGGCGATGCCCCACCTCACCCTCCGGAAAGGTCTCGGCGATGAGCGCCGTTCGCTACAGCAAGATCACGATCCGGCAGCCGCAACCGTTGAAGACAAAGATTGCTCGGGCGGCTGCGCTGCGGGGGATGACCGTCACAAGTTTCATCAACGGCATCCTCGAGATTGCTGCCGACCGCACGATCGACCGGATTGCGACCCGCGAACTGTCCGACCGCGATAGCGACATCCTTCTGGGCATGCTGCGGAAGCCTCCAGCCCCGAATACGGCGCTGAAGAAGGCTGCGAAGCGTCTGCGGGCAATGGATCGTGAATAAGCCGCTCCTGCTGGAGCCGTTCGACAAGAGGAAACACGACCGGAGCCAGTTCGACTGCGGGGTTGCTGAGCTCAATGCGGTTCTCCGCACGAGTCTTGGGCAACACGGCCGCAGGGATTTGACTCGCGGATACGTTCTCGCGACGGACAGCGGCACGGTTGCTGGCTTCTTCACACTCGCCGCAGGCAGACTGCAGGTCAGCGTGCTACCCGAGCCGGGGCGACTTCCCGCCAGGATGCCGCTGCCGACCACGCTTTTGGGACGGCTGGCAGTCGATCGCGGCTGGCAAGGGCAAGGGATCGGCGGCGGCCTGCTCGTTCACGCCCTACGCATGGCCGTGACCGGAGCCGACACGATTGCCGCCGCTGTGATCGAGGTCAATGCAAAGGACGATGCGGCGCGAACGTTCTACGGGCATTTTGGCTTCCGTAGCCTCAAGGACGACCTCTTGCACATGGTTCTGCCGATGGAGACGGCGCGAAGACTCGTTCCATCGACGTAGCCGAACCTCATGAGGCTCACTTCTCGAGCTCGGCGATCGCCGTCCGCACCTTGTCCATCGTCGTCTTCTGCTGGGCTGGATCGGAGATCTTGTTGGCCGCCTTGTCGGCTTCCTGGAGGAGCGCAAGGGCCTGCTTCTTGTCACCGCAGGACGCCGTGGCGCTGGCGACGGCGAGGAGCGCGTAGGCTCGCCCCTCGGGCCGGTCGATCGACTTGGCCGCGGCAGCGGCTGCGGTCAGCAGCGCGGCGGCCTCATCCTTCTTCCCCGTCTCGGAGCGGACGCTGGCGGCGGCGGCGAGCCCCTCGGCCTTGGCCCGTGGCTCCTCGAGAGCCTTGGCACTCTCCTCGAGCTTGTCGACGAGCTCGGCGGCCGTCTCGGCCTGACCGGCGCGCGTGCACCCCAGCGCCACCGCGGCGAGCGCTTCGGAGCGAAACCGTTCCTCGACCGAGTCGGCCATCGTGATCGCCTGGGTGAGCAGATCCTTGGCGAGCGTGGCATCGCCGATCCCCTTCCCCTTCTCTCCCGCCACCGCGCCGGCATCGGCGAGAATCTTCGTGCGGCGGACCGCGTCGGCGACCCCGGCGGAGAGCTCGGCGGCCCGCAGGATCGCTTCCTTCGCTGGCTTCTTGTCGCCGAGCTCGGCGAGGAATCCGCCGACATCGATCAGCCGGGGGGCGAAGATGTTGGCATCGCCATCCCCCTTGAGGCGATCGAAGGCGATCCGCGCTGAATCACGGGCCCCGGAGGTATCGCCGGAGGCGAGTTGGAAGCGGGCAGCGCGGAGGTAGCCGGCCGCCTGCTTCTCGGGGGTCGGCTCCTTCTCCGCCTTCTCGAGGCGTTGCTGGACAGTCATCCCCCCTCCCTTCTTCGCGCTTTTCGTGCCGCACCCGGCAAGAAAGAGAGGGACGATGGCCGCGACGAACAGGAGCCGGGAAAACGAGGCAGGCATGGGGTGCTCCAAAGGCTTTCCAGACCGGGACCATTCAAAACTTGAGCCGGGCGCGGGTCAGGCGGGCGTGGGTCTCGGCCATCAGGTCGTCCTCGGCCTCCTCGTCGGCGGCCTCGTAGGTGACGCTAAAGCGGAGGTAGGCGCCGCAGTCGTCCCACGGCACGGTCGACATCGAGAGATCGTGGATCAGAAACTGGCTCGCCTCCTGGGCGCTGACAAACGACCGGTCCCCCGCCCGGTGCGGCGACTTCGTGTAGAGGAAGTAGGTGCCGCCGGGGACGGCGCAGTCGAAGCCCACACTGCGGAGCACGCTCACGAGTTTCTCGAGGCGGCGCCGGTATTTCTCACGCACCTGCCGGGGGATGGCCGGATCGGCCAGCGCCGCGGCGGCGGCCTTCTGGATCGCCATGAACTGCCCCGAATCGCAGTTGTCTTTGACGTCGGCGAAGGCGCGGACGATCCGCTCGTGGCCGCACACCCAGCCGAGTCGCCAGCCGATCATGTGGAAGCCCTTCGACATCGAGTGGACCTCGACCCCCACCTCCTTCGCCCCGTCGACCGACAGAAACGACAACGGCTCCTGATCGTAGGAGAGCATGATGTGGGCGGCGTCTTGGACGACGATCACTCGATGCTTGTGGGCCCATTCGACGACGCGGGCATAGAAATCGCGGGTCGCGGCCTTGCCGGTGGGACTGTTGGGATAGCAGAGGACGAGGAGCTTCGTGCGGGCAAGAACGTCGGCCGGGATGCCGTCGAGATCGGGAAAGAAGTCGTTCTCTGCCACCAGCGGCAGCCGGTGGACCGTGCCGCCGAACCAGCGCGTGGCCGTGCCGGCGACCGGATAGCCGGGAACGGTCATGAGCGTGACATCACCCGGGTCGATGAAGGCCGCGGGGAGCATCGAGTAGGCGGTCTTCGAGCCGATGCAGTGGTTGACTTCAGTGACGGGGTCGAGCGTGACGCCAAACTCCCGCTGCATGAAGGCGGCGACGGCCTCCTTGTACTCCGCGATGCCGTTGTCGGCATAGCCGCGGTTCTCGGGCCGGTCGATCTCCTTGTGCATCACCGCTCGGACGACCTCCGGGGCCATCTCGTCGTTCTCGCCGATCCCGAAGTCGAGCATCCGCCGCTCTGGATGGTCGGCAATGGCCTGGCGCTTGGCCCGCTTGATGAGCTCGAACTTGTAGATCTCGTTCCCTTTGCCGTACTGGGCTCCTCCGATACGGGCGGCGAAACGGTCCTGGAACCAGGGATCCTGCGGGATCGTGGGGGCGGTGGTGCTGGCCATGGATGGGGTTGGTTGGAGCGGGGGTCGCGGGTTGGAAAGGAGGGTGAGTATAGGGGATCGTTGTCCGGACGAGCGGCTGCGGCCAAGCCTTCCTCGGCCCGGCTCCCCGCCCCCGTCCGGCCGACGGCGACCCCTTTAAGGAGGGGTGTAAGGGGCGGTTTCTGCGCTGGCCAGGGGCTGGAAACAGGGGTCTCGCGGCCGCGCAGGGCGTTATTTGATTCCGTCCCGTCCCCTGGGTTGATTGGAGGGGCAGCCTTTTCCTCACACTCAGCGGCGATCATGCACCCCAGCACACAGGGCCCACGGGTTTTTGGACCTTTCGACGGCGATTTCGATCCCTTCGAGGACGACATCGACGCCACGGTACTGATCCCCCTCGAACGTCGTCCGCGTCGTCACCCTTCGTCCGACGAGGGGTGCTGACGGCGCCGTCGCTTGGACTCGCGAGCTCCAGCAGGCTGTGGAGGCGTCAACTTCGGTTCACCGCCGCGGCCAGGATGAGCGCGATCGAGGCGACAAAGAGCCAGAGGATCGCCCAAAACGATACCCAATCGAGACGGCGCGAGAAGGTGCGCTTGTCGAGCGAGTCGTAGAGCCACAGCGAGATTGTCGACTGCGTCAGGGAAACGAGGATTGTCCCAATCCCCAACATATTGACGACGTCTGCCAGGGAGAACGCGCTGGTTTCCGGGACGTAGCTCCCGACGAGATAGGTATTTGCGACAGCGACGAACAAGGCCCCGACACCGAGGCCGAAACGAGGGTCGACATGGGTTGGTTTGATGAAACAGGCCAGGAGGGCGACCGCCACCGCGACGAAGAGGGCCTGAAACATTTTGAAGAACAGGCCCCAGCCGTCGCGTTCGATGATGATCGCGAACCGGGGCTGGGAGAAGATTTCTTGTTCGGTGGGAGAGGCGCCGGGCAGACCACGGCTGGTTTGGTAGCTGTGGGGATTCTCAAGCGCTTGAAAGCTGCCGATCCGGTATGCCGACATGGCTACTCGCCGGCTGACGGCGCTCGACTCCTGATCGGCGGCGAAGAGAAGCTCTTGCCTGGCGTGATCGGAGTTCTCAAACGACGCCAAAATAAGATGTTGATCGAGGGGGAAGTTCACGACCTGGAAAGCCTTCGTGCACTCCAGCGAGCAGCGATTGAGAACGTAGTGTTCGCCATCGCTGTGAATCTCACGAAGCGTCCTTCGATCGGCGATCGTGCCATTGACGACGATGAGATGCTCGAAGGGGTCGAAGTCGGGCCCTCCAGGCGCATCGGGATCGTCCTTCCAGCGGCACCAGATATCGAGAACCCCTTTCCAGTGGCTGTCGTGGAGGGAGATCTCGTCAATACTCTCCAGGTAGAACCCGATCGTCACCCGACGGGCGCGGTCTGTGGGGAGGTCATCGGGCGATTCATAGCCGGGATCGGGGAGGGCCGGGTTGAGCATCGCCTCCCAGGCCTGCCGGTCGAGGTGGAGCGATTTTTGCTGCGCCCGCGCGAGGAGCAGCGTGGGCAGGAGGAACAGGATCATGAGCAGCGCCACCCAAGCCGTGAGCCAGACCAGCTCGGACTTGAAGCGGATTCGCTGCGTGAAGGGCTGACCGAATGGTTTCATGGGTGCGGTGGTTTCTGACCGCCGGGTGGGGCCAAATCCTCTTGATGGCTGACTGTCCTGGCTCGAGCGAGCTCTTGCCGGGCTGCCTCGGAGGCGGGCATGAAGGCCAACGCCGATTCTAGCGCTGCCACGGCGGCGGGGGGGTCGAAGGTGGCCAGGGAGCGTCCCAGTTCGAGCCAGGCCGGGCCATACCCGCGCTCGATCGCCAGAACCTCCCGGAAAACCCCGGCTGCGTCGGCATGGCGCCTTTGGAGGGCGAGGGCACGGCCGAGCTGGAAGCGGATCTCCACCGCCTTGGGGTCGAACTCGACCCCCCGGCGGAAGGCCTTCTCGGCGGCGACCGCGTCCCCTTTTTGGAGTTGGAGCTGCCCCTCAACGAACAGATAGATCTCCGGGTGCTCGCGCTCGATGCGGCTCGTGAGCGCGTCGGCTTCGGCCAGCGCCCCGGCCTGCTCCATCTGCGACACGAGCTTGATCCGGCTCCGCTTCCCCATCCGTCGCAGTGGCAGCTCCGCGGCGAGCGGATCCTCGGGCCAGGGGATATCGGCGGGGAGATTGGCCGCGGCGGCGAGGTGGGCTGCGGCGGCGACGCTGTTCCCCTCCCGGGTGGCCACCTGGGCCGCGAACAGCCGGGCAGCGCGGCGGGTGGAGGGGTGATCGAGCGCCGCAGCGAGGATGGCCAAGGGGGCGTCGGCATCCCCGGAGGCGAGGAGGAGACGGGCCAGCCCGAGGCGGGCCCGGGCATGATCGGGGGAGAGGGCCAGGAGGGCCTCGTAGTCGGTCCGGGCCTCCGCGCCGCGGCCGAGCGTCACCAGCCACTCCGCGCGAAGGAGGCGCGGCCAGACGGCCTGCGGGTCGCGGCGGATCGCCTCTTCCATGAGCGTCACCCCTGCGGCTGGGGAGAGATGGGAGCTGGCTGCCGCAGCGAAGAAGGGCCATCGCCAGGTGCGGTCGTCGAGGGTGGTGGCCCGGCGGAAACAGGCCACCGCCTCCCGGCCGTACGCCTGCGCGTAGAGCACGAGCCCAAGATTCCCCCATGCATGGGGTGATTCCGGCGCCATCCGCACGCGGGCCTCGGCGTCATCGATCGCCAGCACGACGAGCGGATCGGCGCCGGCCAAGTCGGGGCGGGGAATGGCGGGATCATGGAGCCAGCTCCATCCGGCCGTCGCCACGGCGACAAGCAACCCGCAGGTCGCCAGCTGCAGCCACCAGGGGAGAGCCTGGAACCGGCTCAAAAGGGAGGGGACGGGCCGATCGGGCGCCGGCGCACCCCCAGGGGGACCGGAGGCCCGCTGGGGGGAATCGAGGCGGGGGGGCGAATCGGGGCGGGGGCGTCGTCGGCTCATGGGGCCGTGCCCTCCCCGCGACGGACCTCGATCGCCCGGTCGCCGCTGCCGCCGGGGAACCGCTCGCGGATCCCGTCGGGCCAGCGGACGTCGACGGCGTCGACCGTTTCCGCGTCACCGATCCCGAAGTGGGCGCGGGGGTCATGGCTGCTCAAGTAGCTCGATCCGGGCTGGAGATGACGCTGCCACGACCGGCCGCCGGCGGTCACGGTGACAACCGCGCCGGTGGCGTCGCGCGACAGCGCCGGATCGAGGGCGCGGACGGTGAGCCAGTGCCCGCGCCGCGGGGCGACATTCTCGAGGAGGAGCACGCGCCCGGCGGTGGTCCCGGCGACGAGATCGACGTCGCCGTCGTTGTCGAGATCTCCGGCGCAGAGCGGGCGGGCGACGTTGGCCTTCCCGCAAAAGGCCCGATTGTCGGCCGCGATCGACCGGAATCTCCCCGCGCCGTCGTTCTCCAGCAGCGCGTTGGTCTGGGCGTAGCGGCGCCAAAACGGGGGCACCGCCCCGGGGGGGGCTGGGGGGCCGGCAAAGACGCGGCCGTTGACCCAGGCGAGATCGAGGTCGCCGTCGAGATCGAAGTCGGCGAGCACCGTCCCGAAGCCGGTCGATCGCTCGGCGCCGGTGAGCCCTGCCGCGGCGCTCTGGTCGAGGAACGATCCCCGCGGGCCCTGCTTCCAGAGCGTGTGGGTCTCCATTTCGAGGTGGGTCACGAACAGGTCGCAGAGGCCATCGCCGTCGACGTCTCCCCAGGCCACCCCCATGTTCGCGGCGGTCGCCCCGATCACTGTCAGGGCGACCCCCCGCACCACCGCCTCGTCGACGAACGTGCCGTCGTGCCGATTGATCCACAGCCGGTTCGGCTGCTGGTCGTTGGCGACGAAGATGTCGTCCCAGCCATCGCCATCGAAGTCAACGCAGAGGACGCCGAGGCCGGCGCCGGGCAGCGCCGCCAGGCCGCTGGCGGCGCTGACGTCCTCGAAGCGCGGGGCGGCGCCTCGGCCGGTATTGCGGAAGAGCGTGGCCGGTGCCGAGGGGAACTCGGCCGGAGCGCAGAAATCGCGCGTGCCGTCTTGCGCGTAGCAGATCGTGCCGGCGTCATAGACGACGTAGTTGACGACGACGAGATCGAGCCAGCCGTCGCGGTCGTAATCGACGAGGCTCGCCGAGCTCCCCCAGCCCCGGCCGGCCAGGCCGCTCTCCACCGTGGCGTCGTGGAACCGTCCGCCGCCGTCGTTGATAAACAGGCGCAAGCCCCCGTATTCGCTGACGAACAGATCGGGAAAGCCGTCGTTGGTGACATCCCCGACGGCGATCCCTGAGCCGAAGCCGGCGACATCGACCCCCGAGCCGGCCGAGACGTCGCGAAACCGTCCGTCCGCCTCCTGGCGCAGAAGTCGATTGACCGCCGTCGAGGCCGGTCCGGCGCCGTTGAGAAGGTAGAGATCGAGCCTGCCATCCTGGTCGAAGTCGATCAGCGCCGCACCGTTCCCCATGCTCTGCGGCATAAAGAACGACCCTTCAGGACCGGGATCGTTGACGGCCTCGAGCCCCGCCGCGGCGGCCCGTTCGACAAACCACGGCGCGGCCGGCGCGCTAGCGCGGCCCTCCGGCGCTGCCCCGCGTCCGCCGCAGCCGGGCATGGCAAGTGCCACCAAGAGCACGACGATGAGCGTGGGCGGGGCGCGTCGCATGGCTTCCGGACGGTAGCGCGGAGGCGTCGAGGCACCGTGCCCCCCTGCCCCTCCTCGGCCTTTCCAATCGTACTGCACGCCCGGGCGGGATGCCGCAGCGCTCGACCGGCGCTTCGCGGCGCCGTGGCTTCAACCGTGCCGTTTCCAAAGAATCAGTCGGCCGCCGTAAGAACCGCATCGATCCCGGCCCAAAACCGGGCCCGCAGTTCGGCGGGGAGGGCGTCGAAGCTCGGGGAATAGACGAGGAAGCTGCAGGGGTGGCGGAAGAGGCGGCGCTCGAGATCGAACTGCCGCAGCGATCGCCCCGCTCCGTCACATTCGCCGTACCGGGTGCCTTTCTTCGTTCTTGATGGAGGGGATCGGCGCGAGCTCGAAGTCGTCCTCCGCCACGGCGCTGGTCGCCAGCAGTGCCAGAGTGAGCACGATGGCCGCGATCATCGCGCTCAGCGGGTTTTTCCCGGTTGGCCCCCCGGGAAGGCGCACAGCGGCACGCTCGAGGAGGGTTCGGCAAGAACCTCGGCCAGCGTCGTCGTCGAGAAGGCCTCCTCCATGGCGGGCAGGGCGTTGTCGAGACGGCGGTGGAGGGGGCAGAGATTCGTGCCGTGGCTCGCCAGGCCGAGGGGGCAGGTGGTCTTCCGCTGGATCGGATCGACTGCCTGGACGATCTCGAGGAGCGGCAAGTCGCCCGGTGGACGGGCGAGCATGAAGCCCCCCCCTACCCCGCGCCGACTGGTGACAACTTTTCCCCGCACGAGGGCCTGCATCACCTTCGCGAGATACGCCACCGGCACGAGCGTCGCCTCCGCGATCTGGTCGACAGTGCGCGGTTCGTCTGGCGACGTGGCCAGGTAGGTCGCGGCGCGGAGGGCATATTCCACGGTCTGTGACAGCATCGACATCCCGGAGAGAAAGAGAAGAAGTGGGCATGCTGGAGGCTCCCCATCGCCTGGCCGGGGGAAGAGGGCTCCCTCCCATTCGACAAAGAGGACCAACTCATCCATTATTTTTGGCAGGGCCCCTCGATGCAATCGAGGGAATGGGCCGCAGCGCCGGCTCTGGCTCGCCGGAGGGGAAGGCCGCGCCGGCTGCGCCCGGGGCTCGCTCCCGGATCAGAAAAGCTCCTCGCCGCGGGTGTATTTCCGCACCGCGTCGCGGTCGAGCTGGAGACCGAGGCCGGGGAGAGAGGGGATGGCGAGCATGCCATCGGCGTCGAGCTTCCAGCCCCCCTGCGTGATCTCGTCGATGAACGGGGAGCCGGTGAGATATTCGACGAGATCGGTGTCGGGGAAGGCACTGGCCAGTTGCAGATCGGCTGCCAGGCCGACCGCCGTGTTCCAGCCGTGGGGAATGAACTTCACGCCATGATCCCAGGCCATCCGGGCGATGTGCGCTTCCTCACTGATGCCGCCGACTTTCGTGACGTCGGGCTGAACGATGTCGAAGGCCCGCGCGGCGAGAAACGGCAGGAATGATTGCCGGCGCGTGAGGACCTCGCCGCCGGCGATCGGCACCGGCGAGTGCTCGCGGAGGAGCACAAAGTCGTCGAGCGCATCGGGCCGCAGCGCCTCCTCAAACCAGTCGACCGAATAGTCGGCGAGCATCCGCGCGGCGTTGATCGCCCACTTGTAGCCGTTGGCCCAGTGGGCATCGCTGCCGCCGGCGTCGACCATCAGTTTGCAGTCGGGGCCGACCGCCTCGCGCGCCGCGCGGACTATGCTTTCGTCCATCGTCCGGCTGACGCGTCCAAACGGCCCCCAGCCGATCTTGAAGGCCCGGAAGCCCTCGGCCTTCACCGCCAGGAGCCGGTCGCGGATCCGCGCCGGCTCCTCCATCAAGAGCGAGGCATAGGGGGCGACGCGCTCCCGGTAGCGGCCCCCCAGCAGCCTCCCCACCGGCTGCCCTGTTGCCTGGCCGAAGAGATCCCACAGGGCGATGTCGATCCCGCTTATGGTGTGCGTGAGCGAACCGCCGCGGCCGGTCCAGAAGGTGTTCTGGTGAAGTTTTTCGGTCACGCGCTGCGGCTCCAGCGCGTTCTCACCACGCCACAACGGCTCAAGCAGCGCGATCGCCGCGCGGACGACATCGTCGTTGGTGAACACGCTCCCCAGGCCGACAAGACCAGAGTCGGTGTGAACGACGACGAGCGTGTGGACGCAGTCCTCGGGCTTGAGCTCCACGCTCCAGCCCCCCTCGGGCGTGGCCCCGCGGAGGCCAGCGCAGCGAACGTCGCGAATCTTCATGGGGGGCTCCGGAGTCAATGTCGGAAGGAAAGGGTTGCGGTTGGGTGGAAGGGGACGAGTGCGTCGAGCGGGAAGATTGGCCGCGGGCAGCAGGGCAAGTCCACGGCCGGTGAAAGCATCGACGCACCGACAGCGCGGGACCGAGCGGATCGTCGGTGACGTGCTCCACGCCTCCGCCGTTGAACGGGCGCAGGATCCCAGTCCGCCAGAGAGGATATCGTCATCCACAAATACTGACACGGCCGACCGAATCGATTCGGTAGGTCGGGGGCGTCCATTCCGCCCAGGGACCAAGATAGGTGGCCCGCTGCAGCGGCAGGGATTCTTCGAGGCGCCCAGCGGAGGTCAAGCGACGGTCTTAAAACCAGATCATCGCCCGTGTTTTGCCGGCTTGCCCGTTGTGTCAGGGAATCCGGATGCGTGGCATCGTGCCCGGGAGCTTCGACGAGAAATTGAGACTCGCTTCATTACCAGCAGCATCGCGGATCCAGTTGCCTGCGGCGAGAGAGACGAGGTTGGCGATGCCGATGCCGTTTGTGCCTGTCTCCTTGTCGCCAGCCTGGATTTTGTAGCTGAACACGAGGGTGCTCGTGCCGCTCCCCGACTGATAGCTCGCTCTCCGCTTTACGCCGCCGATCGTGAGTTCGATATACGGCGTCAGATTCGCCTGGAGTGCCGCCGGGCCAGTGTATGGGCGGACATACACCATCTCGGAGAAGGTCACACTGAAGGTGAGCGTCTGCCCAGCGCTATAGTTGCCAGCCGCTGGCAGCGTGATCCCGGTGATCGTGGCAGCGCTGGAGTCGAGCGTGAAGGAGAAGAGTGAGGTTTCGGAGACATTTCCCGCCTGATCGGTCTGCCGGATCTCGACGGCGTTGGGGCCACTGATCGGCACGAAAGCCGAGGTCCAGCGTTGTGTGGTGGGATACGTCTGTCGGTATTCAACCTTGGCACCTGTCTCGAACGGCGTCGCGGCTACGAGTGTGCCGATCGTGGTGATGCGATCGCTCGCGCTGATGCCGGTGTCGGCGGAGAGCCGGGCCACGGGAGCGATTGGGGCGACGTTGTCGTAGGTGAAGCCGAACAGGTTATTGGGGGAGATGTTGCCAGCGAGGTCGGTGACGCGGAAGACGAAGTCGTTCCTCCCCTGAATAAGGGCCGGGAGGAGTTTGACGAGCGTCACAGGGGTGTCGCCCGGCGAGGTGCCAGCGGCGAGCAGCGTCCAATCGACCGTGCCGACCTTCCGCACCTCGACCCGGTAATCGGGTTCGGTGAAGAGGATATTCGCGCGGCCATCCTTTGTGACCGAATCGGTCGTGGAGAGTCCCGTGTCGTTGAAGAGAGATGCACTCGGGGCGGCGGGGGCGCCGGTGTCGAGGGTGAAGGCGAGCTCCGCGGCCATCGACGTGTTCCCGTCGGCATCGCTCTGGCGGACCAGGACGGAGTTCGCTCCTTCCACGGCGGCAAAGGAGTCAGTCCATTGCGTGCCACCGTTGACCGAGTATTCGATCTTCGCAGCGGGGATCAGGGCCGTGATGGCGAGCAGGCCGATGCTTGTGACGCGGTCGGAATCGCTCGAGCCTGTGTCGTGGGAAAGTACGACGACCGGTGTGGCGGGCGTCTCGTCGACATCAATCAGGCTGAGCGTGTAGTTGACGGTGACCGGAGTACTGCCGGCAACCGAGGCGTCGCCGACCGTGACTTTCACGGAGTACGTCGTCTTTTGCTCGTAGTTGAGCACGACGCCCGCCCTGACGTAGAGGATCGGGCCATCGACCTCGAAGCTCGCCGCATCGGCCCCGGAGAGGGTGATCGCATTGGTGCCGTAGGTATCATCGGCGATGACGATGTCGGCGACCTTGAGGCGCGTGACCGTGCTCGTGTTCTCGGCGATCGCGGTGATCGCATTAGCCAGCGAGACGCTGGTCGGCGCGGCGTTGTCGGCGGCGTTACCGAAGTCCTGGGAGTAGATCACCGACCCGGAGAAGACCGTGACGAGATGTGTGCCGGGGATGACCACGGGCGTCACATTCCATCCGCCCTGGCCGCCGATCGAAAAGCCGCTGCCGGCGTAAAGCTCGCGCACCGCGATCGAGTCGGCGACGCCGAAGGTGGTCCGCTCGCCGCCGTAGATCCCGTTCATGACGGAGTCGCCGGGGGCCTCGGTCGAATGCTGGAGCCCGAGGGCGTGGCCGATCTCGTGCGACACCGAGGTGAAGAAGTCGAAGCTTCCGGCTACCTTGCCGTTACCGAAGGTGTTTTCCCAGTTTTCGGCGAAGTCGAGCCAGGCCACGCCAGAGCGCAGGCCACCCTGCGAGAGCGGAGCGAAGACGGCGCCGCCGAGGCCGAGAACGTTCCTCGGGCCGCTGGTGCCGCCGAGGGCGGCCAGATTACCGACGCCGATGTTGATGATGTCGCTGGCCTGGGCAAACGGATTGCGGATGAAGTGGATCGCCCCCCCAGAAGCCGCTTCCCAGAGTTTCAGGCCCTTCTCGGCCAGTTCGATTTGCACGGTGGAGATGGTGTTGGTCCACCCGTTCTGCCCGCGGAAGTCGTACCACACATCGACGATATTCGGGGTCGAGGGATCGACGTCTGCCCAGGCCATGGCGCTGCCGTCGGCACTCACCGGCGCACCGGTGGCAAAAGTCGTCGGCTTGCCGGCCACGCAGGGGCAGCGCTGGTCGAAGATCACAAATGACTGGGCCGCGAGATTTCCTGCGGCGAGGGCCGTGGCGGCCTGCTGTCCCGAGACGTTGCCGCCGTCAGTCCCCGGGGAGGTCTGGGTCCACTGGTCGCGGTACACCTGGCCCACGGCGTAGGTGCCAGGTGCGAGGTCGGTGAAGAAGTAACCGCCATCGACACCGGTTGTCACGGCCGGTTCGTCGTTGCCGAGTTGGCCGTCCGCGTCGAAATCGAGGTACACAGTCCATCCCGGCAGCACAGCCTCCCCGTCATCGCGGGCGCCGCTGCGGTTGCCATCGTCGAACAGGGTCCCCTCAATCCGGCCAGCGCGGTAGAAGCCGAAGTCGACATGAGCGGCGGTACCGCCGGCGACGACGGCGGCCAACTGACCGTGGCCGACGACCGCCGGCAGGCTCTGAGTCCAGCCATTCGGGGCCACGGCAATCACGGTGTGCGTCCCGGCAGCCAGGCTGTTGAGGCGGAAGGATCCGTCGGCCGCCGTCGTGGCGAAAGGCTCGCCATCAGCGGCGACGCCATTGCCATCGGTGTCGATAAACACCGTCCAGCCGACGAGGCCTTCGTCGCCCTCGTCGATTTTCTGATCGCCGGTATGGTCGTGGAAAACAGTGCCGGTGAGCGAAGAGCGGCGGAGCGTCCCGCCGCCATCGGTGATCCAGGCCGTCGCCACGGAGCCCCGACCGGCGTTGTCGGCGACGTCGGCGACGCCGCCCGCCAGAACGGCAAGACGGTACTCGCCATCGGCTGCGGTCAGGGACCCAAGGTTGCCAACGCGCCATGTGTTGCCGGTGACGCGTGTCACGGTGACCGCGTCGGTGACGAGGTTCGCCCCGTCGTCACGCGTGAGGACGACGTCGCGCCAATCCAGGGTCGATCCGTTGATCTCCTCCGAGAGTTCGACGTCAATCGTGTCGATCGGAGTGGTGCGCGGCGACGTCGCGACCGTCTCGATCGAGAGCAGCGTCGGCGCGGTGCGGTCGATCACCACATCAAAGTAGCCACCCGGCTTCATGTCACGGGCTTCGCGGCCGACGTTCCCGGCTCTATCGACCGGGCGGATGCGGATCCGATGACGGCCCTCGGTGGCGAGCGTGATCTCCTTTGAGAACGAGGTGCCGGTAACGATCGCCTCGCCGAGTTCGACGCCGGCGTCGATGTCACGGAGCTCGACCCGCAGCCCCGGCTCGCCGAGGATGCCGCGGAGTGTCACGGTGGTCGCCGATGTCACGCCGTCAGCGTGCGAGGAGCCGGTGTCGGGATCGATGCCGACAGATGTCGGCGCAGCCGGGGGAGTCGTGTCCATGACCCACTCGGCGTCCGCCGAGCCACGGCCGACATTGCTGGCCAGGTCGAGGACGGCGTCGGCGGAGACGGTGAAGCGGTAGGTTCCCTCGCGCCCCACAAACCACGTGAATCCGTCGATGCGGAAGGTGGTGGCGGAGAGGGCTTCGATCGTGACGCGCGAGTCGGTAGCCACTGGCATCCCGTCGCGCGTGATCAAGAGATCGTCGCGGGTCAGCGACGCCGGGTCGATCGCCTCGGAGAACGTGACATCGAGGGACGGTACAACGATATTCCTTGGGTTCGTCGCTGGCTGCTGGACGGCCGAGACTGTCGGCGCGACGGTATCGCGCACCCACTGGATGCCGAGGCTACCGACGCCGGCGAGGCCGGTAGCGCCGGCCACATTCGCGGCGTTCAGGGAGAGCGTGTAGCGCCCGTCGGGGCCGGTGAGTCCGCCCAGACCGTGGATGCGGAAGACCGTCGGCGAGACCGCGTCGATCACGATTCGGTCGTCGACCAGGTTTGCCCCGCCATCGCGCGACAGGGAGACGTCGGCGAGACCGAACGTACCGGCGTCAATCGTCGCGGAGAACGTCACCTCGACCGCATCGACCGGCCCGCCTGAAGTGAACGGCGTCGTCAGCGCGACGACATACGGCCCGGCTGCGCCTGTGGCCCAGCGCCTGGCCGCCGTGCCGAGGGCGGC
>SIAG01000052.1 GCA_009691925.1 Planctomycetaceae bacterium | reverse complement strand
TGGTTGACTTGTTCGTACTAGTACCCAGCACAGGCCCCCTAACAGGCCCCCTAACAGCCCACCAGAAGCCGTCCCTGCCTGGCTCGACGTGGCTCGCTCGGGTGATCTGCACTTGATATCCGTGGAAAAAGTGATCCCCGACCTTTTTCCACCCTGTCGACCGCAGGAAACGCTGACGGTTTCCTGAGTCGACCGCCGCCGCATCCAGCGGCGGAAGCCTCCTCCACAACCTGTTGGCTCCGGATCGAGTCCGGTCACCCCATGCCCCGCAAGCCCATCGCTTCCCCCGCGCCCCGATCGATTCTGGTCCTGCCGGCTCCCCTGTCTGCCGGCCTCCCCACGCGGCTCCTCGGGGCCCACCAGTCGGTTGCCGGGGGCCTCTCCAAGGCGGTCGACCGGGCCGTCGAGACCGGCTGCCACTGCCTCCAGATCTTCACCCGCAACGTCAACCGCTGGGACGCCGCGCCGATTCCCCCTGCGGAAGCCGCGGCCTTCCGGGCGGCGGTGAGTCTGGCCGGGCTGGCGTGCGTCGTCGTCCACGACTCCTATCTGATCAATCCGGCATCGGCAGACGACACGCTCCGTAATAAGTCGATTGCCGGGCTGGTGGTCGAGCTGGAGCGCGCCGAGCAACTGGGGATCCCCTGGGTCGTCGCCCACCCGGGGGCTGCCGGCGCTCAAGTCCGGGCCGACGCCGTGGCCCGCGCGGCCGCCGGGATCGCCACCGCCCTCGAGAACACCCCGTCGCTCCGCGCCGGGATCCTCATCGAGACCACCGCCGGGCAGGGCTCTTGCCTGGGGGACACCTTCGAGGAGATCGCCGCGCTGCTGGCCGTCATCGACGCCACCGGCGGGTGTGGCAAGCGCATCGGCGTCTGCCTCGATACCTGCCATGTGTTTGCCGCCGGCTACCCGCTCGCCCCGGCTGCCGAGCTCGATGCCACCCTGACGGCCTTCGACCGCCTCATCGGGCTGGCGCGTCTGAAGGTCATCCATGCCAACGATTCCAAGAAGCCATTTGGATCTCGGGTCGACCGTCACGAGGCGATCGGCGAAGGAGAGATCGGCCCGGAGGCCTTTGGGCTCCTCATGAACGATCCGCGCTTGGCGGCCATCCCGGTGATCCTCGAGACGCCGAAGGAAGGGGCCGACGGGAAGGTCGATCCCGCCATGGATCGGAAAAACCTGGCCACGCTCCGGGCCATGCTGCCGATGACGTGACGCCCCGCAGCGCCTTTTCAGCGCGCGGGCTCGTCGGCCGCGCGGCGGGGAAACTCCTCGGAGGGAATGTCGCGACCATGCGGGTCGCCCTCGTGCCCTTCGAGGTCGGCGGCGATCCGGCCGCGGACCTCGGCCCCGAGATGGTGCTCGATCCATTCCGCCGGGGGATGGAGATGATCCAGCGGCAGGGCGACATGGCGCCCCAGCCACGCCTCCCAGAGGCGGTGGGAGCGGACGATGACCCGCGCTTCCTCGCGCCCGATGTCCGTCAGCCCCCCAGCACTGCCCCGGCCGATCCGCCCCCAAAAAACGAGCCGGGCCTGGGCGAGCCGACCGAGGAGCGTCCGCGGGGCGAGGGCCGCGGCATCCCCCTCTTCCGCGCGCCACAAGCTCGCGAGCCGGTCTTCGCAGGCCACGCGCCAGCGGAGCGACTCACGGCTCACCACCCGCGCCACGATCCCGTCCCCCGGCGCCACCAGCGCCGCCACGACATACTCGATCCCGAGCACGACGGCGATCATTCCGGCGGCGTTGGTGTTGAAGCGCCAGGCGGCCAGATAGCCGAGGATGCTCCCCGCCACCCCCAGCCCCACCGCGACGACGAGCATGACTTGGAAGCGGCGAACGAGAAGCTCGGCCGCCGCCGCGGGGACGGCGAGCATCGCCACGACGAGGATCGCGCCGACCGCCTCGAAGCTCGCCACCGTCGCCAGGCTCGTGGCGACGAGGAGGCCGGCGGAGATGACGCCGACCGGCAGCCCCGCGGCGCGGGCGGCGGCCGGATCGAAGGCGGTGAACACGAGCTCCTTCCAGCAGACAACGGCCCCGATGACGAGGACGACCAGAACGGTCGCCGCGGCCAACAGCGCCCGCGGTACCTCGAGCCCGAGGATCGGCACGGTGTCGAAGGGGACGAGCTCGAGGATCCCGTAGAGGACACACCCCGGATCGATGTCGACCCGAGCAGCCAGGGCCGAGACGAGGACCACGCCGATCGCGAACAGGGTCGTGAAGGCGACGCCCGCGCCGGCATCCTCGGCGAGCCCCGCATGGGTGCCGAGGAGGTTCGTGAGCCAGACCGTGACCAAGCCCGCGACAACGGCCCCCAGAAACACCCCCGCCCCGCCCGGCCGGCCGCCAGCGAGGACGGCCAGGACGATGCCGGGAAGGACAGCATGGCTGATCGCGTCGCCGAGGAGGGTCAACCGCCGAACGACGAGGAACGATCCGACCAGCGCGCAGCCCGCCGACACGGTGGCCGCCGTGGCGATCGCCCAAAAGTGCATCCAGAGGTGGGTGCTGTCGGCGTCGATCATCCCCCTGCCCCGCCCCCCGGTTGCCCCGGTTGCCCCGGTTGCCCCGGTTGCCCCGGTCGAGCCTCGCCGGCGCCACGCTCGGCGGCGGCTGATTCGCGGATCGCCTTCATCCGCGCCGCCCCCAGGATCGCCTCCGGCGAGGGGACATCGATCGTGAGGTGCCCACGGGCATCCTCCCGCGCCGCCTCCAGCACCTCCGTCCAGGCCGCGACCCGCCGCGACCGCTCGGCGGCTAGCTCCCGCCCCCATACCGCGAGGCGCCAGGCATCGGTTCCGGCGCGCGTCACTACCGGCTCGAGCGCCGCCGAGCGAACGAGCCGCTTGAAGGCGCTGTCGGCCGCCACGCCCGGCGCCTTGGCGAGGAGCTGCTCCCGGGTGAAGGGGCCATCGCTATCGAGGCGCAAGGCGACCTCGAGGAGCCGCCCGTCGGCCCATGCCGCCACCGTCCGCCGAGCCTGCAGCCAGCGGGCGAGCCCGCCGCGCCGCGGGGCGATCAGGAGCGAGATCGTGAGGAGGATGGAGGCCGCGATCACGACCAACGGCCCGGTCGGCATCCGCGGCACGGCGCTGCTGACGGCCACGCCGGAGAGCGCCGCGACGAGGCCGAATATCCCGGCCAGCGGCAACATCACGCCGACCGAATCGGTCCATTGCCGCGCCGTCACCGGCGGGATCACGACCAGGGCAGTCACGAGCACCGCCCCGGCCGCCGGCAGCCCGACGACAACCATCACCGCCACGAGGACCACCAGCGCGTAATCAATGAGCGTCACCGGCCAGCCGCTGGCCGCGGCAAACAGCGGGTCGAAGGCCACGAGCGTCGATTCCTTGAGAAACAGCGCTACGATCCCCACCGCCAGGAGCGACATGACACCGAGGATCGTGGCGTCGGCAGCCGTCAGTCCGGCGGTGTGGCCGAGGAGGAATTGCTCGAGCCCGGCGCTCCCGGGGATGCCGCGGGCGGAGATCCCCGAGAGGAGCGTGATCCCAGCCCCAAACGACACGCCGAGAACGATCGCGGTGGCGGCATCGTCGCGCGTCCGCGTCCAGCGACCGATGAGCACGAGCCCCAACAGCGCCGCGATCGCCGTCGACAGCGCCCCGGCGAGGAGGAGCGGCAGGTCGCGCCGCCCGCCCCCGAGAAGAAAGGCGAGGCCGACCCCGAGGAGCGTGGCGTGGGCCGCCGCGTCGCCGGCCAGGGCGCGGCGCCGCAGGACGGCGAAACAGCCGACGACGCCGGCCGCAAATCCGACCGACGCCACCCCGGCGGCGACGACAAGAGTGTTGTAGGGGGGGATCCAAGCGGCGGGGAACGGGTCGTCGACCATGGCAAGGATCACGGCGTCCGCCCCCCTTCGGCGACGGCCCGCCCGATCTCGTCGAGGAGATCGAGCCGGCCGGCATACGTCCGCCGCAGATTCTCTGGCGTCAGCACCTCGGCCACCGGCCCGGTGGCGACGAGGCGCATGTCGATCAGCGCGACCGCATCGAACCAGTCGCCGGCGCTGCGGAGATCGTGGTGGACGATGACGACCAGCCGCCCCTCGGCCCGCAGTTCAGCGAGGACCCGGAAGATTCGCTCCTGCGACCGGGCATCGACGCCCGCCATCGGCTCGTCGAGGAAGTAGACGTCAGCCTCTTGGGCCAGCGCCCGCGCCAGGAAGACGCGCTGCTGCTGCCCTCCCGACAGCCGGCCGATCTGCCGGTCGGCGACATCGGCCAGGCCGACGCGGTCGAGGCATTCCGCCGCCAAGCTCCGCTCGCGCGGGCCAGGTCGCCGCAGCCAGCCGAGCCGGGCGTAGGTCCCCATCAGGACGACGTCGGTGACCGTTACCGGGAAGTCCCAGTCGACCGACTCCCGCTGCGGCACATACCCAACCCGGCCGCGGACCTGCTCGAGCGGCGCGCCGAGGATCCGCACCTCCCCGCCGGCCAGGGGCACAAGCCCCAGCGCCGCCTTGAGGAGCGTGCTCTTTCCGGCGCCATTGGGGCCGATGATCCCAAATAAGCAGGCCCCCGGCACGGTCAGGTCGACATTCCAGAGCACCGGCCGGCGGCCGTAGGCCACGGTGACGTCATGGAACTCGAGGCCGGCTGAGGTCGTCGACATCGTCATGCCGGGCGCCCGCTCATTTCGATCGGGGGGCGGGAGAGGTCTGCTCGCCGGTGAGCCCGGCAATGATCGTGGCGACATTCGCTCGCAGGGCCCCCTCGAGCGAGTCTGCCCCGCTTCCCGGCGTGTCGAGGGAATCGGAATAAAGGCGACCCCCAAGCGCGACAGCGTGCCCCCGGGCCCGGGCCCCCTCGCGGAGGGCCGTGACGTTGCGGTCGGAGACGCTCGTCTCCACGAACACCGCCGGGAGTTTCCGCGTCACGACAAGATCGACGAGGCGATTGAGATCGCCGAGGCCAGCTTCCGCCTCGGTGCTCGTCCCCTGGATCCCCACCACCTCGATCCCGTACGCCCGGCCAAAATAGCGGAAGGCGTCGTGGGCGGTAACCATCACCCGGCGTTCCAGCGGAATCTCTGCCAGCGACTCACGGAGCTCCCCGTCGAGGGCGACCAAACGCTCGGCGTAGGCCCGACCGGCCTCGCGGTAGGCCTCAGCGTGGGGTGGATCGAGTTTCGCCAACTTTTCCGCGACCGCCGGAACTCCGAGGCTCCACAGCCCGGCATCGAACCACACATGGGGGTCGTGCAACCCCGCTCCGGCATCCAGGAGGCGACCGGCGGGGATCGCGTCCGCCACGGCGATCACCGGCACGCGTCGCGAGAGTCGCTCGAGAAGATCGGCAAGTTTTCCCTCGAGATGGAGCCCGGAGGCGACGACGAGATCGGCGCGGGCGAGGCGGTCGGCATCGCGGGGGGTCGCCTTGTAGCTGTGGGGATCGATCCCCGCGGCCATCAGGCTGTCGACCGTGAGACGGTCGCCACCGATCTGCCGGACGAGATCGGCCACCACCGTCGTCGTCGCCACGACATGGAGGCGCCGGTCGGCGGCGGCGCTCTCACCGGCCCAGAGCGTTGCCAAGAGCGTCGCCAAGAGCGTTGCCAAGAGCGTCGCCCAGAGCGTCGCCCAGAGCGTCGCCCAGAGCGTCGCCCAGAGCGTCGCTAGGACCATCAGCGCGTCGATCATCCCGACCGCGGCCGACACGAACGTGGTTCTCATTTTTGATCACTCAAAAAAGAATCTTTGAGAACTCAAAACCTCGCTCGACATTCTACTCTCATCCCTCCCGGCAGACCAAACCGGTCCATTCCTCACCGCCGATTCCGCCCCTCCTCCCCCTGCCATCGGACCTGCGGCAGGGGCCGGGAGAAAAAAGCGGAGCAACCGGCGCGTTGACCGCTCCCGCGGGGCGTCTTATCGTTTGATGTGTGAGGAGAACGAGCGAATGGACTCGGCTTACTTCAAACGGTTCCGGATGGACCTGGCACTCGCGGCCGGTGGTCTGGCGCTTGCGCCGACCGCGGCCGGTTTTCTGGCAGCCAACGCAGAAATGCCGCCCGGATACCGGCTCGTCCCCTGGCACGATGGGCTCATCGACGCCCACGCCCGAACGAAGTTTCGCGCGTTTCGCAGCGAGATCGACGCCGTCGTCTTCCCCTGCCTGGGCGATCTCGAAGGCTGCCGCCGGCTGATGCGCGAGATTCGCGGCAAAGGGGGCTTTCTGCCGGAGGCAACCTGGCTGATCGCTCGCTCCCGCGTCTTTCCCCCCGGGGCCGATCGGCAGGCCCCGCGGCCGGCGGAGGTGGAGTGGTGCGGGACGATCCAGGGGGTAATCGACTCCAGCGGGGCCGGCTCGATCCAAAACATCGGCGTCGTGCCGGGGCACCGCGGCCTCGGTCTGGGGTCGGTGCTCGTCGCCCAGGCCGTGCGGAGCTTCGCCAAGCAGGGGCTGGAACGGGTGACCCTCGAGGTCACGGCCGACAATGTCCGGGCGGTGCGTCTCTACCAGCGGCTCGGCTTCCGCCGTGCCAAGACAATCTACAAGGTCGTTGACGGCGCGGCCGGGGAGTTTCGCGAGCGGGAGCCGGCCCTCCTCTGACCCTTCGCCCGGCGCCGGCGCCCGCCCCCGGCGTTGACGTTTTCCGCACGTTTTTCGCAGGCTGCTATTCTTGGGGGGCTTTCGGTCGGCGCCGCCGACCGCGGGGCGCAGAGCGGGGGGTTGCCGGGGGACCGACGGTGGTCCCAGTGGCGCGTCCTCCGCTCCGCCCTTCGCCTCCGCTCCGCCCTTCGCCTCCGCTCCGCCCTTCGCCTCCGCTCCGCCCCCATTCGCCCGAGCCCGTGAAACAAACCCTCCACTCCGCCACGCTCGACAACGGCATCGTCCTTCTGGGAGAGGATCTCCCCGGCCTGGAGTCGGTGGCCGTGGCCTTCCACACCCCCGCCGGCGCCATTCATGACGGACCCAGCCGCTGTGGCCTGGCGACGCTCTCAGGCGAGATGATGCTCCGCGGAGCCGGCGACCGCACCAGCCGCGAGATCGTCGAGGTCCTCGAGGGCTCCGGGATCCAATGGGCACAGTCGGTGTCGACCAGCCATTCGAGCTTCGCCGGCGCCATGGTGGCCCGCCAGCTCCCCACGGCCCTGCCGATCTACGCCGACATTCTCCGCCGCCCGCGCCTCCCCGACAGCGAGCTCGACAACGCCCTGCAGATGGTCCTCCAGAACCTCGCCGGCACCGAGGATGATCCGGCCCATCGCGCCATGTCAGCGCTCCGTCAGCTTCACTACCCGCACCCCCTCGGCATGCCCTCCGAGGGAATCAGTGCCGACGTCGAGGCGATCGGGATCGACGACGTCCGTTCGTTCGTCGCCGCGCATGTCGTGCCGCGGGGAATGATCATCGCGGTCGCCGGACGAATCGACTGGCATGACTTCGTCGAGCGCGTGTCGGACTTGTTCGGCGACTGGCGAACCGACGACCGGTCAACCGTTCCGATCGGGAGCCGCGGCGAGCGCGTCCGGCACGTCCCTCACGACTCCCAGCAGACCCACATCGCCCTAGCCTGGTCGGTCCCCCCCTACCGGCACGACGATTCCTACGAGGCCTCGGCAAGCTTGTCGGTGCTCGGCGGAGGTTCGAGCTCCCGGCTGTTTTCGGAGGTCCGGGAGCGGCGTGGGCTGTGCTACAGCGTCTCGGCCGGCTACCACACGCTCCGCGACTGCGCCTCGGCGATCTGCTACTCCGGCACGTCGGCGGCCCGGGCGCAGGAGACCCTCGACGTCATGCTCGCCGAGATCGACCGCCTCCCCGGCACGATCGAGGAGGCGGAGCTCGACCGGGTCAAGTCACGGGCGAAAAGCGCGCTGGTGATGCAGCAGGAATCGAGCGCAGCGCGGGCGGCCTGGATCGCCCGACAGTGGTACCACCTCGGGACGGTGCGGAGCCTCGCCGACGAGCTCGCCCGTTATGATCAGCTCAATGTGGCCTCGGTGGAGGGCTGGCTGGCGGAGAACCGTCCTGCCGGACTGACGATCGTGTCGCTGGGCAAGGAACCACTGGAGGTGCCGCGTGAAGTTTCTGCATGAGCGTCTCCCCAACGGGCTCGACGTGATCGCGGAGGTGACCGACACGGCCCTCTCCACGAGCATCGGCTTCTTCGTGAAGACCGGCGCCCGCGACGAGACCGACGCCGAGTGGGGCGGCAGTCACTTCCTCGAGCACATGGTCTTCAAGGGGACGCACGACCTCTCCGCCGACGAGATCAACCGGCGCTTCGACTGGATGGGGGCCAGCGCCAACGCGTTCACCAGCGAAGAAGACACCGTCTACCACGCGGCGGTCCTCCCCGAGCAGCAACTCGAGGTGACGGCGCTGTTGGCGCGGATGATGCGCCCCGCCCTCCGCGAGGAGGATTTCGAAACCGAGAAGCTCGTCATCCTGGAAGAGATCCGGATGTACGACGACCAGCCGCCGTTCGGCGCCGACGACCGCTGCCGGGCGACGTTCTTCGGTCGGCATCCGCTGGCGCGCAGTGTGCTGGGGACGGTCGAGTCGATCGAGCGGATGCCGGTCGAGGCGATGCGCGACTACCATCGTCGCCGCTACTCGCCGGGCAACATCGTCCTCTGCGCTACCGGCGCCGTCGACTTCCCGGCGCTGGTCGCCTCGGCCCGGCAGTGGTGCGGCGACTGGGAGCCGATTGCAATCCCGCCGCGCCGCGTCCCGCTCGACGCGCGGACGACCGGGAGCGTTACGCTCGAGTCCATCACCCGCCCGACGTCGACGCTCGAGTATGCCGTGCGGATGTCGCGCGGCCCGGCCGGCGACGACGACGACCGCTTTGCCGCCAAGCTCCTCGCGGCGATCCTCGGCGACACCTCCGGCAGCCGCCTTTACTGGGCGATGGTCGACACCGGCCGGGCCGAACAGGCCTCCTGCCACCACCAAGACTTCCTCGATGCCGGCCTGTTCGCCACCCAGCTCTCCTGCGATCCGGAGGATGCCGGGGAGCTGCTGGCGATGATCGACACGATCTACCGGCAGGCGGCCGAGCAGGGGCTCGATCGGCGCGATGTCGAGCAAAACCGCAACAAGCTCGCCGGTCGGTGGGTGCTCCTCGGGGAACGCCCCCGCCGCCGCCTCTTCGACGTCGGCCCAGAATGGGCCCATTCGGGGGATTACCGTTCCGTGGCCGACGACCTGCGGACGATCGAGGGCCTGTCGCTCGACGACGTCCACCGCGTTCTCGCCCGCTGGCCCCTCCACGGGACCGGGGCGACGGTCCTCGCCGGCCCGTTGCCGCTGGATCCTTCACTGGAGCCCGCTTCCGAGGCACAATAGTCGCCGCGGGGGCTGACACGACAGGCCTCCCAGGGAGCCGGCCAAGCCCGACGCCCGTACACCCCGCTCCGTCCCCGCCGCCAGCCGGCCGATCAGCCTTCCACCCGACCCACCCGACCCCCGCTGCTGCCACTTCCCATGACGCCACTCTTCGCCAACCGCTGGTTGATCGCCCTTCCCCCGATCTGGTTGCTGGGCACCGGGGCCCTGATTGCCCTGGCCGTGATTCTGCTCGTCTGGGCGGGCTTGCGGGTCGTGCAGCCGCGGGCTGCCGCCGAGGCCCGCTCGAGCCTTGGCGACGGCTTTGCCGGCCCGTTCGCCTGGCTCCTGCTGTCGCTGTCGGCGGTGGCCCTCTCCTTCACCCCGCTGGTGCCGCTGGCGCAGATCGGCCGCTCGCTGGCGCGGCTGTCGTCGGCCGACCGTTTCGAGCAGCGCCTGTCGATTCCGGCCGGTGCCACGCTCGAGGAGTTTGAGCTCAACCTCCGGCCGCAGGAGATCGAGTCGCTCGTGTTCGACGCCGCCCAGGCGCTGATCGTCCGCACGCAGCAGCCGATCGAGGGCTTCGCGCTGGCCAAGCAGGCCGACATCGAGGTCCTCCCCGGCACATCGTGGAAGTGGAAGCGGGGCGACGACACCAACAAGCCGAATCCCTTCATCGGCCAAAAGGCACGGATCGAAGTCAGCAACGCCGGCACCGCCCCGGTCGACCTCACCGTCCGCGCCCGACTCGTGCCGGAGAACCCTCAGGTGGGGATCCTCCCCTGGACGACGATCACCATCCTCTCAATCGCGCTGGCCTATGCCCTCTTTCGGCTCATCCCCCGGCGGATGGCCGCGGTCGCCTCGGCGACGACGAAAGAGGCGATCGGCCAGCCGGTGTTCGCCGTGGCGCTGATCCTCGGAGCGGTGCTGCTGCTGGCGTTCATCGTCATCCCCTACAACACGTTCGGCGAAGACGTGAAGATGCTCAAGGACAGCAGCCTGACCCTCATCAAGGTCCTCGCGCTGCTGGTTGTGGTATGGACGGCGAGCGTCGCGGTGGCCGATGAGATCGAAGGCCGAACGGCCCTCACGGTCCTCTCCAAGCCGCTGACCCGGTGGCAGTTCGTTCTCGGGAAGTTCGTCGGCCTCGTCCTCGTCGCCCTCTTGGTGTTCCTCGTGCTGGGGACGATTCTGATGGCGACGACGAGCCTCAAGGTCGTCTACGACGCCCGCGAGGGGGGAAAGATGGATCCGGTGTGGCGCGACTGCGCCGACGAGATGATCACCGTCGTTCCCGGCCTCGTCCTGTCTCTCCTCGAGGCGATCCTCCTGGCGGCGGTGAGCTTGGCGGTTTCGACGCGGCTGGGAATGGTGCCCAACCTCATCATCTGTTTCACCGTCTACGCCCTCGGCCACCTCGTGCCGCTGATTGTCCAGTCGAGCGTCGGCAAGTTCGCGATCGTGAGATTCGTCGGGCAGTTATTCGCGACGATCCTCCCAGTGCTCGAACACTTCACGATCGAGGCCGCGGTCGTCGGTGGTGAGCCGGTGCCGTGGAGCTATCTGGGATGGGCGGCCCTCTATTCGGCCCTCTACTCGGCCGTAGCGCTGCTGGTGGCGCTCGTTCTCTTCCAGGACCGCGATCTCGCCTGATCGCGGCCGACGTCAGAGGCCACGCCGTCGGGGGCCGCCGCCCCCCTGCGCAGGCTCCAGGGATGCCTTCCCTGGGCCGAGGATCGTCTCGCGCCCTTCAGTTTTGCCAACGTTTGCGCGCATTCTTACAAAAAAGTTTGACTTTCCTGCAACAATCTGGAAACTCCGTAGCGGGGTTCGTCAACGCTCGATCGGGTGGTGCCTGGAAGGTGCACTGCCTTTGTCATGGAGGGGCAGGCATGCGGCGCGATCGGAATGGTTTGGGGGGGGGCGTCGATGGGGTGGTTTGCGACGGGGGCCGGTTTCCCAGCGGCTCTCCCTCTTTCGAAAGCGCCGTGACGGCGGCCGATCACGGCGGCGCTCGACACATGGCAGAGTGCTGCTGACGCATGAGCCGCTCGAACAGCGGCAGATGCTCTCTGGCACGCCTTCGCTGACCGATGCGCAGTATCAGGCCAGGCTTGCCACCCTGAATACCGAGCACGCCGCGGCCCTGTCGGGGGCGGCGAAGGCCCAAGAACAGGCCGACAAAACCTGGCAAGACGCGCAGAGCGATTCCAAGGCTTTCTATGCCTCCTGGGAACAAGCGGCCTATTTTGGGGGCGAGTTACCGAGGACAAATTTGGTCTCGGCCGATCCAGAAAAGGTCAGCGGACTCCTGACGGCCGTTGTGGCCGCCGACCTCACAAAGGCCAAGGAGATCGCCAAGGCGGAGCGTGCCTTCGATGCCGCGTCGGAAGGGATTCTCGCCAACCAGCAAGGGACGATTGGGCGGGCCTCGTCCGCTTTCGCTCTGGTCAACTCCGCAGCCGATGCCACCTACAAATCGAAGGTCGACTCGGCTACCTTCGGATTGCTTGCCACATCGGCTTCTGCCACCAGCAAGTATGACGTAGCCGTGACCACGGCCGACGCCACCTTTGCGGCGACCTCTCAATGGTCCGTTGACCAGCGCGATGCCAAGCAGGCGTCGGCTGACGACGAGCAAGCCTCGACGCTGGCAATCATCGCGGCCGGGTTCGACGCGTCCGCGTCAGCGGCGGTGGGGACCTTTGAGACGAGCGTCGCCGCCACGACCGCCGCAGCCGATGCGACACAAAAACGTCTCGACACGGCCGCCGACGCGCTCGTCGCCTCCGGCACGCGCCTGCAGGACGAGATCATCGCCAGCGCGAACCTGTGGCACGACGGGGCGATCATCGCCGCCGGATTGAATCAGCGAGCCGAAACGACCGCTGCCGTAGCAGGCCTGGCGGATACCAAGAAGAAGAACGAAGACCGTTACACCGCCACCGTCGGTCTGACCTCCGGCGACGCGGCGGGCTCGTCAGGGCTCGACATCGGTAACGCCTCACTCGTCGTCGGGGCGGTGTCGTCGGCCAGCGGGCAATTCCAGATCGATGTTTCCGCTGCCCAGAGCGCCTTTCAGTCGAGCGTCGGCATCGCGGCCAATTCGTTCGACGCGATCATGAAGCTCGCCGGGGATCGCTACGACCAGACGGTGGCCGATGCCGATGCCGCCATGGCCGCGGCCGAGGCTGCTGCCGAGGCCGCTCGGACTGCCGCGGAGCGAACTGCCAAGGCGACCCACACAACCACGATCGCCGCGGCGAAGGAGAACCTTGCGGCGACGAAGGCCCAAGCCGAATCGGCCTACGAGCAGTCGCTCGCCACGGCACAGTCGGCCTACGACGCCACGGTGAAAGCGGCGACGGCGGTTCATGATCAGGTGATGGCCGTTGCCAAGGCCACCTTCGACACCGAATCCGCGGCGGCCCGAACGACTTGGCAAACGACGACATCGACCGCCAATGACTCTTTTCTCCGTGACAGTGCTGCCGTCCGAGCCGAGGCGGCGAATACTGAAACCAAGGCGATCGCGGTTTTCGATCGGGCCGTTGCGATCGCATCGAATGTCCATGATGTGGCCGCTGCCCTGGCCGCGGCCGATTCTGTCAAAGCGATCGCCGCTGCCGAAGCTATCGACGCCACGGAGCAGGCGAAGATCCGCGAGGATTTGACCAAGCAGCTGAAAACCGCCGCAGAGAACTTCGCCGCAGCGGCAACCGGAATCGAGAAAGGCCATCGCGGGGCGGAAGTCGTCGAGACACAGGCCCTGACCGGCTCGGTGAAGGCGATCTGTGACGCCGCGGCCGCCTCTCTCCAGTCGATCCAGGCCGGCACGAGCAGGGCGATCGCCCCGCTCCTGGCCCAGTTGGCCGCGCTGTCGACGAGTCTGGCGAATACCCAGATCAGCCAGCGATCGACGATGCCCCCGACGGGCTCGATGCCTTCAGGTGGAACGACCGGTTCCGGATCGACCCCGACGAGCTCTTCAGACCCCAGCGCAGCCACCCAAGCGCTGATGGCTGCCACGCAAGCGAAGATCACCGCGATCCAGAAAGAGGCAAACGATCGCGCCGCCGCGGAGATCCTCGCTGCGGCGGCCAAGGGCGAGGATGCGGTCAAGGCAGCCGGTGACAAAGCGACTGCGGAAAACGTGAGCTACGCCAGGGCTCTGGCCCAGATCTCGATGACGTTCCTCATCGACTGCGTGAAGGCGGATACGAGTGCCGATGCGAGATCGTCGGCTTCCAAGGCCACCCTGGAGATCGCCGTCGCCAAAGCCTTGGCCGCCGAAGGGAACGCGCTGGCGGCAGCCGGGGCCACGCTTGACGACTCAATCGCCGCCGCCGCCGAAGCCCGCGACAACACGATCGCCGGAGCCGATGCCTCGGCTGCCGTGGCGATCGCCCAGCTCGAGCGCGTTCTCCAGATGGCCCTTGCCAATGCCGATGCGGTCTGCGACATGACCCTCGCGACGGCCGCCAACACCTTCGCCAACGCCACGGCGATGGCTGAAGACACGCTGGCCGCGGCAATCTCCGCAGCCAGCATGCGACTGGTGTCGGAGCAGGGGCAGGCGTTTCTCGTGCTGACGATCACGACCGCCTCGGCGGAGGCAGCCGCCGAGCTTGCCATCACGGCCGCCGACGGTGCGCTGGAGATGGCGCTTGCGAGTGCCACGGCGACGAGCGTGACGATCGTGGCCGCCGCCGAGTCGGCCCACGGTGTCTCGATCACCGACGCCGGGCTGTCGCTGGCCGCCACGGGCTACGGGGAGGTGCAAGGATTTTTTGGCGCGGTCTCGAGTGCTGCCGGAGCGTTTGTCGCCTCGATTGGCGCCGCCGTCTCAAACCAGATCGGCACGATCGGCTCGGCCGTGACGACGGTCGTCAACACCTGGGCCCTCGGTCAGAGCCAAACCACTGCCGATGCCGTCAAGGCGAAAGTCAGCGCCGGCCTGGCCAAGTCGGCAGCCGATGCCCAGGCGGAGGTGGCAGCCTATGGCCGGCAGGTCCTTGCTGACATCGCCTACCAGGGGGCTGTCGCTGGCGCCGATGCGAAGCTCGTGATGCAGGAGGCGCTCGGGGCGTCGGTGTTTGTCCACACGGTCCTCCCGGGGCTTGCAGCCATCACGGGTGAAAAAGCTCAGGCGATGGTGGCGGCGACCGGCGAGATCGTCGCAGCCATCAACGGCCTCCAGGCCACGCTACAGGGGCTGACGGTCTCAGCGACGGTCCAGGGGGCCGCGGCAGCGGTGCGGCATGCGGTGTCGCTCACGAAGGCCGACATGGATCATCTCGTCACCGTGACGGTGGCGGCCGGCAAGGCTTCGACCGACGTGTCGCTTGCGGGTGTCGACTTGGCAGCGGTGATCGGTGCGGCGTCGATCGATGCGTATGACCAGATGACGACGGCCCTGGTCGTCCACACGATGCAAGTCGGGCTGGCGGCGGTTGTGATGACGGCCCGAATTGGGAAGGCTGCGACGCTTGCCACGCATGATCTGGGCCTGGCGCGGATCGCGCTGCAGGGAGCCGTCGGCGTTGCCGACGTGACCTGGGCGACGAGCGTGGCCAATGCCCAGTCGGCGTACGACGCGCTCATGGGGCGGGGCC
>SIAG01000051.1 GCA_009691925.1 Planctomycetaceae bacterium | reverse complement strand
AGCACGAGGCCTATGACCGGGATCAGAAACCCAAGCAGCGCGCCGGCCGGATGCTGTCGATGCTCGGCCTGTTCGTGGCGATGTTCACGCTGGCCGGGTTCTATGTCCACACGCACCACCGCGAGGTCCTCGACGACCTCGGCCACGTCGCCACGCTCCTCGGCCTGGCCGTCGTCACGACGATCGTCTGCCTGTTCGCTTCGGGGGATGCCTGGCGGGCGGAGATCGTGCCGTTGCTCGTGTTCGCGATGACGGTGGCGATCGCCTACGACGAGGATCTGGCTCTGCTCCTCGCCGCCGAGGTGGCCCTCGTCGTCGTTATCGGGCTCGGCCGGGGGCTCGTCGACTATGTCACCCTCACCGCGGCGGCGGCGGCGATGGTCTTCTGGATGGGGCGGTTGCGGAGCCGCAGCAAGCTCATCTACGTCGGGATGTGGGCGGGGGTGGTGGCGCTGATGACGCAGCTCGGCGCGGAGATCCTCGACGGCCGGTCGATGAGCACCCAGCTGCTCTACGACGCCGGTCGGACGGGGATCTGGACGCTCCTGGCCGGCTTCCTCATGACCGGCCTGCTCCCGTTCATCGAGCGGAGCTTCGGCGTCCTCACCGACTTGAGCCTCCTCGAGGTGGGGGACGTTGCCCATCCGCTCCTCCAAGAGCTCGTCCGTCGTGCCCCCGGCACCTACAACCATTCGATCAACGTCGCGAGCATCGGCGAGGCGGCGGCCGAGGCGATCGGTGCCCGGGGGCTGCTGGTCCGCGTGGGGGCCTATTTTCACGACATCGGCAAGATGCTCAAGCCGGTCTACTTCGTGGAGAACCAGGGGCAGCAGGGGAGCCGTCACGAATCGCTCGTGCCGGCGATGAGCACGCTAATCATCGTCGCCCATGTCAAGGAAGGGGTGGAGCTGGCCCGGCAGTACAAGCTCCCCCAGCCGATCGTCGATCTGATCGCCGAGCACCACGGCACGACGCTCGTGGAGTATTTCTACCGGCGTGCGACCGAGCGGCAGCAGGCCAATCCCGACGGTGGCGACGTCGACGAGTACACCTACCGCTACCCCGGCCCGAAGCCGAGCACGCGCGAGTCGGCGGTGCTCATGCTCTCCGATGCCGTCGAGAGCGCCAGCCGGGCCCTCACCGAGCCGACACCGGCCCGGATCCAGGGGCTCGTCCAAGATCTGGCGATGAAGCGGCTCCTCGACGGCCAATTCGACGAGTGTGGCCTGACGCTCGAAGAGCTCGAGATCATCGAGCAGAGCCTCGTCAAGAGCCTCACGGCTGTCTACCACGGCCGCGTCAAGTATCCCGATCAGCAGAGGACGGCCTGACCGGCTGGAGGCGACATGATGAACCGCTGGATGGCGCGCCTGTGAAGAGTGGAAAACAGCGGCAGCGATCGGCTTCTTCCGGTGACAGCACGACCGTGGCAGCGGCAATCGACGAGCTGCTGATCGAGGTGGTCGATTGTCAGCGACGCGTGAAGCTCGGGCGCGGGTGGCTCGAGCGGCTCGTGCGGAAGGCACTCCAGGCGGAGAAGGTGACCGCGGCCGATGTCTCGGTGCTGCTGTGCGACGATCGGCGGATCGCGCGGCTCCATGACGAATGGATGGGAGACCCAACCCCCACCGACGTGATCACGTTTGATCTCTCCGTGCCGGTGGGGATGCCGGGGGGCGACGCCGTGCTGCGCGGGGACATCGTTGTCAGCACCGAGACGGCGGTGCGGATGGCCAAGGAAGTCGCCTCGACCCCGCGTCTGGAGACGGCCTACTACGTGATCCACGGGATCCTTCATCTGACGGGCCACGATGATCTGGCGCCGGGGCCGCGGCGGGCGATGCGCCGCCGCGAGCGGACGCTCATGGAAGCGATCGGGCTGCCAGCGCCCTCCCGGCCAGCAGGCCCCCGCACGACGCGGTCCGGTGGGGTGGGACGATGAGCCCGGATCCGTTGGCGACGGCCCTGGTACTCCTCGGGATCGCCAGTCTGGCCGCCGTTCAGGCCCGCGCGGCCCGTGGCGCGCCGCGCCATCGGGTCCATGAGATCTGTCGCGACCGCGGCACGCCGGGATTGGCCGACGAGATCTTCGACGGCAGCGAACCGGTGGCGTTCATCGCGGCCACCATCGTCGTCGTGGCGGCAACAGCGGCCACGCTCGTCGCGGCGCGCTCGCTCGATCTCCAGCTCGTGCCGGGGCGGATCCGTCTGCCGGTGATGCTCCTCTGGATGGGGATCGTCTGGTTTCTCCTCGTCGCGGCGCCGATGCTCCTGGCGCGGACGCTCGGGCCGAGGATCCTCGTCGCCACCTGGCCGCTGTGGCGACCGTTGGTGGCGATGGTGACCCCGTTCGTCGGCGGTGTCTCGAAGATGGCCACGCTCCTCGCCGTCACCTTCGGGCGACGCGCCGGGACGACCGACGAACCGACCGTCGAGGAGGAGGTCAGGCAGGTCGTGGACGACGCCCTGCGGGAGGGGCGGCTGGAAGGGGCGGCCCGCGACATGATCGAGGGGGTGATGGAGCTGCGCGACGCGCGCGTGTCGCAGATCATGACCCCGCGGACGGCGATGGTGACGCTCCCGGTCAACGCCCCCTGGGCGGAGGTGCTCGCCGTGGCGACCGAGAGCGCCCACACGCGGATGCCGGTTTGGGACCGTTCGCCCGACGACATCATCGGTATCCTCCATTCCCGCGAGCTCCTCACGCACCTCGCCGCCGCTGCCGGCGGCGGCGCCCCTGCAGCGCCCCCCGTGCTCCGGCCGCTGCTCCGGCCGCCGTACTTCGTGCCGGAGTCGATGAGCGTCCAAAACCTCCTCCGCGAGTTTCAGCGGACGCACACCCACATGGCCGTGGTCACCGATGAGTTCGGCGGGGTGTCGGGGGTGGTGACGATCGAGGATGCCCTCGAGGAGATCGTCGGCGAGATCGCCGACGAGCACGACGAGGCCTTCTCTGACGGCCTCCGGCTGGTGTCGGAGGGGGTCTGCGAGGCGATGGCCAACGTCCGCCTCGAGGATCTCGCCCAGGCCACCGGTCTCGACCTGCCGACGGAGGCCGACTACGAAAGCGTCAGTGGGTTCGTCTTCCACCACCTCGGGAGGATCCCGGTTGCCGGCGAGCGTTTCGAGTCGCATGGCGGCCGGTGGGAGGTGCTCACCGCCACGCGGAGCCGGGTCGACCGGGTCCGCGTCACCCGCCTTGCCCCCCCGGATTGACGCACGATGCCAGCGGACAAGGCCCACGCCGTCGTGATCCGCGCCGTGCCTTTCGGGGAGACCAGTGCCGTGGTCACGGTCTTCACGCGCGAGTGCGGCAAGCTGCGGGCCCTGGCGAAGGGGGCGTGGCGTCCGAAGAGCGCCTTCGACGGCGCCCTTGACCTGCTTTCGGTCTGTCAGGTAATCCTCCTCCGCAGATCGACCGACGGGCTCGACCTGCTCATCGAGGCCTTTCTCGAACGCAGGTTCCGTGTCGCCACGAGTCTGGCGGCGGTCCACGGCGGGATGTACGTCGCCGAACTGCTCGATGCCCTCACCGCGGACGCCGATCCGCAGCCGGAGTTATTCGATGCGGCCGACACTGCACTTCTTTGTCTCTCGGGTCATGAAGGCCCCGACGCGCTCGTCTGGCCGGCCGTTGTCCGCTTCGAACTCGCCGCCCTCCGTGCCGCCGGCCAGGCGCCCGCGCTCGGCCGCTGTGCGGAATGCCGCGCGGCCGTCCCTGCCACCGGGCGGATCGCCTTCGGGATGCTCGACGGCGGTGTGCTCTGCGCGGCCTGCCGCAGCGGCCGTCGCGCGGTTGTCTCGGTGTCGGCCGCGGCCCTTGCGGTGCTGCGCGGCCTCCGCACCGGCGCGGTCGAGAGGCCGATCGAGACCCCGGTCCTCGGAGAGCTCCGGGCCGTCATGAATACGTACGTCGCCCATGTCCTGGGAAGGAAATCGCGGCTCAGCCCGCGGCTCGTTCCCGCTCTCACCTCCCGCTCCCTCCCCACACGCGACGCCTGAACCGCGCTGACCGCGCCGACACAACCCGGGTGCCCCCCATGCCGCGCTCCAGTCATCCCCGCCGCCCCGGAAGCCCGCCTCCCGGGCTGATTTTGGCCGCCGCCCTGGCGGTCCTGTTCAGCGGCTGCGCGACGACACTCAAGACGCCGAAGTGGCCCTGGTCGAAGCGCGACGACGAGGCGGGGCGGAAGGTGGCCGGGGAGCTGGGCGAGGATGCCGACAGCGAGATCATTTCGTCGGAATACACGCCCCCCCCCGACCCGGGTTGGGATTGGTTCAAGGGGGACAACGTCAAGCGCCGCTGGAAGCGGCTGGTGGGGCGCGGGCCGAACGAGCCGGTGGCGCGGCGGGCGCTGGCAGAGGCCGACGGCCTTTACAACCAGCGGAAGTTCAAGGAGGCGAGCGCTAAGTACAAGGTGGCGATCGACCGCTGGCCCGACTCGGCGATCGAGGAGGAGGCGATGTGGCAACTCGCCGAGTGCTGGTTCTTCACCGACCAGTACCCGAAGGCGGAGGATGCCTACGACGAGATCGTGAAAAAGTATGCCAACACGCGCTACCTCGACCGGATCGCCCAGCGTCAGTTCGTCATCGCGCAGTACTGGATTGCCCTCGATGACAAGCACCACTACCTGACGATCGTGCCGAACCCCTTCGACCGTTCCCGACCGATCTTCGACACCCGCGGCCGGGCCCTCAAGGCCTACGATCACGTCCGCATCAACGATCCCCGTGGGCAGTTGGCCGACGACAGCATCATGGCCCAGGCCAACGCCCACTTCCTCGAGCGGCAGTGGATCGACGCCGACTACTTCTACACGCTCCTCCGTGGCGAGTATCCCGACAGCGACTTCCTCCTTCAGGCTCATCTCCTCGGTCTCCAGGCCAAGCTCCGCGCCTATCAGGGGGCGGGCTACGAGGGGGGCGTGCTCGACGAGGCGGAGGTGCTCACCGACCAGACGCTCGTGCAATTCCCCGACCAGCTCGCCCGGGCCGATCAGGACCGCGTTCTGGGGGTCCGGGCGGAGATCCACGCCCAGCAGGCGCTGCGCCACTGGAACCGGGCCGAGTTCTACGCCAAGGGGGAGCACTACACCTCAGCCAGGATCTACTACGCGCTGATCGCCCGCGACCGCCCCGAGACGCTCCTGGCGGCGAAGGCCCGCGAGCGGCTCGGCATGCTCGCCGGGAAGGATGATGTCTCCGACAATCCCTTCCCGACGCTCACCGCCTTTCTCAATCCCGATTCGCTCAAAGAAGCGGAGCTCGACGCCATGGCCGAGGCCGACGCCGTCATCGCCCGCGAGGACAATTCGGGCTCGTCCGGTCCGATCCGCTGATCGCTCTTCGCCGCCGAGCGCTTCTGTGTTCTGCGTGCGGGGCTTCCCGACGCCACCTTGTCAGGATCTCGAGTCATGCCTATCGGCCACGCCATTTCACGCCGGGGGTGGCTGTTGGCTTTCGCGGGCCTGGCGGTCGGCACGGCCGGCTGCGCCGGCTACCGGTTCGGCAACAACACGCTCTACGCGCCGAATGTCCGCACCGTCTACGTTCCGATGATCCAGAGCGATTCCTTCCGCAACATCCCCAGCGTCGATCTTGGTGAGCGGCTCACAGAAGCGGTCTGCAAGGAGATCGAGAAGCGCACCCCCTTCAAGGTCGTGGGCACCGCCGACGCCGACAGCGTGCTGACGGCACGGATCGTCGCCGACACCAAGCGCATGCAAGTCGAGAGCCCCACCGACCAATCGCGGATGGTGGAGATGAACATCCAGGTGCTCGTCACCTGGGCCGACCGGGGCGGCGCGGTGCTCGCCACCGGTGCCGTCCCCCTCCCAGCGGCGAGCGTCGACGTCGGCCAGGCAGCCGTGCTGGTTCCCGAATACGGCCGCTCGATCGTGAGCACGCAGCAGGAGGGGATCGTGAAGATGGCCCAGCAGATCGTCGGCCTCATGGAAGAGCCGTGGTGATCGCGTGTCAGGCCGGCGTCCAGATGAGATAGCCTGCCGTGTCGAAGCAGGGGACGAAGACGTGGCGAAGATTCGCTACGAGGCCGTCGACGAACGCACCGTCGACGCTGGAACCCCACTTGGGCACCGCAGAGCAGGTGCTGCAGATGTGTGTTTGCCACTTTGCGCCGGGCCGGACGAGGAACTCCGCGTCATCCAGCAGGACGTCGCGGCCGGAGACGCAGTTGTAGAAGTCGCGGCGGCCGTAATAAAGCACTCGATCCTCAGCCGGAAGGGAGTACTGAGCACGATCCTCGGCGGAGAGTTCAGGAAACTTGGGCAGAGGCGTCTTTGAATCCGCAGCCCAATCCTCGGCGACCGTCAGGGCCGCCGTCGCGTGACGATGGTAGTCAACGACGAATCGCCCCATTTCGTCATAGGAGTTGTCGTCGCTGCTTCGGACCGTGCCCGGGGGTTCTGCTGGAAAAGCGTCGAATCGATCGGCCGAGTTGGGATCGAACCACGCCTCGAACATGACCTGCACCCGACCGGAACGCTTCCGGACGACGTCGAGGATCCGCGATGAGAGATCATGATCGTGCGCGCAGATCTCGAGGCTCCGGACAAGGAACTGTTCGGCGACAGATTTGTTTCCGGTGATATCAGTGAGCATGCGTTCCCTCCGGAGCCCGATGATTCACGCCACGGGCGAGCCCCCTTTCCAGATGCCGGCGCTCGAACGGCGGCACCGCGATCACGTCCGCCTCGAGGGCTTCGAGGGCCGCTGTGAGGCGCTCAAGATTCGCGTCGTCGGCGAGCACGAGGAGATCGGTGTCGCGACTGAACTCAGCCCCGCCGTACAACACGCATGCCTGGCCGCCCATGAGGAGCGAACGCACGCCGCTCGTCGTCAGAGTAGAAAGGACTTTGAGAATCGGGCTCGGGGTCAAGGGACCCTCCCAGTTCCAGATAGGTCTGCCACAGCCGGGAGGATTCTTCGAGGCGCTGGGCCGGGGTCAGGGAGTACCACTCCGCCCATTCCGCCCCGACGAGATCGACCCAGTCGATGGACTGTTGTTTCGCGACCTGTTTCATGATCCGCCCATCCTACCCCCCTCCCGCGCCGGTCCGCCAACGACTCGGCCGGGACCTGCCGGCGGGGTCAGCCACGATTCCCCAGGGGAAGCCGCGCTGTGGGTAAATTAGGGGCATGACAACTGCTTCGCTCCCCACCGCCTGGCAACTCCGTTCGACGCGGCTCGAGCTCCCGCACCCCGCCTCCGCGCTCCGCCGGCCGCTCGTGATGGGGATCGTCAACGTCACCCCCGACAGCTTCTCCGATGGGGGCCGCCACGCGGCGATCGATGCGGCGGTGGCGCACGGCTTCCGCCTCGTTGCCGAAGGGGCCGATCTCCTCGATGTCGGCGGCGAGAGCACACGGCCTTTCTCGATGCCGGTCGACGCGGCAGAGGAGATCCGGCGAACGGCCGAGGTGGTGCGGCGACTCGCCCGCGAGTCGGGGGTGCCGGTGTCGATCGACACCTCGAAGGCCGCCGTAGCCGAGCGCGCCCTCGAGTGCGGCGCGGAGATCATCAACGACGTCACCGGCCTCGAAGGGGATCCGGCCATGCTCGCGCTCGCCGTCGCTTCGCGGGCCGGCATCTGTGCGATGCACATGCAGGGCACCCCGGCCACGATGCAGATCGATCCACGCTACGGCGATGTCGTTGGAGAGATCTTCCAGTGGCTCGCAGTCCGGCGCGACACGCTCCTCGCTGCCGGCGCCGACCAGGGGCGGATCTGCCTCGATCCCGGCATCGGCTTCGGCAAGAACCATGCCCACAACCTGACGCTGGTGTCCCATGCGGGGAGGTTTCTCGACCTCGGCTGCCCGATCCTTGTCGGCCACTCGCGGAAGGGCTTCATCGGTAAGGCGCTCGAGCAGGCGCTCGGCCGAGCGGCCACCGAGAGCGATCGGGATGCTGGCACCGCCGGGATCGCCTGCCGGCTGGCCGCCGCCGGCATTCAGATTGTTCGCGTTCATGCCGTCGGCCTCGTGCGCTCGGCCCTCGAAGGCTTTTCAGCTGGCGCGTGAACGGTCGGGCGGTCGCCACCGATCCCGCGCTCCGGCGAAACCTTGACGCCTGGGAGCGTGAGTCCGAGCCGAATCCCCGGAGATCCGCGTGGTATCCTCGGAGGGCAAGACCTCTCCCCCGCTCCGCATCTCCGCCATGTCGACCACCACCGAACATCCCCCCCACAGCCCCGCTGATCTCGCCGCCCACTGTCGCGCCATGGCCGAGCGGGCGCGGCAGGCCGCGATCGATCTCGGCGGCGTGTCGACAGAGCACAAGGCCGAGGCGCTGAGGCGGGCTGCCGCCGAGATCCGCGCCGATACAGCTTTGATCCTCGCCGCCAACCGGGCCGATCTCGAAGCCTCCGCCGGCGCGGGGCTGACCGCCGCCGCCGCCGAAAGGCTTCTCCTCGACGAGAAACGTGTTGAGGGGATCGCAGCCGGCATCGAGGCGGTCGCGGCGCTCCCCGATCCGGTCGGGGAAGTGATCGAATCTTCGATCCGCCCCAGTGGCCTCACCGTCCGCAAGATCCGCGTGCCGCTGGGCGTGATCTTCTTCATCTACGAGTCGCGGCCGAATGTCACGGCTGACGCTGCGGCGGTCGCGCTGGCCGCCGGCAATGCGATCATCCTCCGTGGCGGGAAGGAGGCGGCCCGGTCGAGCCGGGCGATCGTCGAGGCTTTCCGTCGGGGCGTTGCCGCCGCCGGTCTGCCGGTCGATGGCGTGCAACTCGTCGACATCGCCGACCGGGCTGCGGTGGGGGAGTTTCTCAAGCTCGACACGCTCATCGATCTGGCGATCCCACGCGGCGGTGAGCAGCTCATCCGCCGGGTCTGCGCCGAGGCGCGGATGCCGGTGCTCAAGCACTTCAACGGCAATTGCCACGTCTACGTCGATCGGGCGGCCGATCTCGCCATGGCCCGGGCGATCACCGTCAATGCCAAGTGCCAGCGGATGGGCGTCTGCAATGCGGCCGAATCGCTCCTCATTCATCGGGACGTCGCGGAGGCGTTCCTGCCGGAGATCGGCCAGGCGCTGGCCGAGCGCGGCATCGAGATTGTCGGCGACGCCGCGACGCGCCGGCTCCTCCCCGCCGCGGGTGTTGCCACCGAGGCCGACTTCGCTGCCGAGTTCCTCGGGCCGAAGATCTCGCTGGCGGTCGTCGACTCCCTCGACGCGGCGATCGATCACATCAACCGTTACGGCTCCCGCCACACCGACGCGATCGTGACGGCCGACCCAAGGGCAGCCGACCGATTCGCCGCCCGCGTCGACACGGCCGTCGCGGTCGTCAATGCGAGCACGCGTTTCAACGACGGCGGCGAACTCGGCCTCGGCGTTGAGATCGGGATCTCGACCGACAAGCTCCACGCCCGCGGCCCCTGCGGCACCCGCGAGCTCACCACCTACAAATATGTCGTCACCGGCACTGGGCAGACGCGGTCGTAGCGACCGCCCTCCCCGGACCATCGACCCTCCGGAGGCTGTTCGATCATGCAGGCGTTCCACTACCGATTCCTTGCGGTTGTCACCACATCCCTCGCCCTCACCATGCCCCATCCCGCCCGCTCCGCCGACACGACGGCCGCCACGCCCGCCGATCCCCATCAGTGGCTCGAGGAGGTCACCGGCGAAAAGCAGCTGGAGTGGGTCAAGGAGCGCAACGCGAAGGTGACCGCGGCGCTTGCCGACAACGACGCCTTCCGGTCGCTCGAGAAAAGGATCCTCTCGATCCTCGACTCGAAGGACCGGATCCCGATGGTGGGGAAGATCGGGAAGCACTTCTACAACTTCTGGCGCGATGCCAAGAACCCCAAGGGGGTGTGGCGGCGGACGAGCCTCGAGGAATACCGCCAGGCCCAGCCGGCGTGGGAGACAGTGATCGATCTCGACGCCCTGGCGGTCACCGAAAAGGAGAACTGGGTGTGGCACGGCGTCACGGTGCTCCAGCCCGACGACCAGCGCTGCCTCGTGGAGCTGTCGCGCGGCGGCGCCGACGCCGAGGTGATCCGGGAATACGATCTCGAAACGAAGGCCTTCGTGGCGGGGGGCTTCGAGCTTCCCGAAGCGAAGAGCCGGGTGGCGTGGCGCGATGCCGACACGCTCCTGGTCGGCACCGATTTCGGCGCTGGCTCGATGACCACTTCCGGCTATCCGCGCACCGTCCGGGCCTGGAAGCGGGGAACGAAGCTCGCTGACGCGGAGCTTGTCTACGAAGGCACCGAAGACGACATGGCCGTCTCCGGCTTCAAGGATTTGACCCCCGGCTACGAACGGGAGTTTTACGTCCGCCAGAAGACGTTCTGGACCACCGACATGTTCGAGCGCCGCGACGGCCAGCTCGTGCAAGTGCCCAAGCCCGAGGATGCCAATGCGAGCGTCCACCGCGAGTGGCTCATCCTTGAGCTCCGCAAGGACTGGGACAGCGGCGCCAAGACCTATCCGGCCGGGGCGCTCCTGGCGATCGACCATGAGCGGTTCATGGCTGGCGACCGTGATTGCCATGTTCTCTTCGCCCCCTCCCCGCGGACGTCGCTGGTGTCGTTCGCCCCCACGCGCCATCACATCCTCGTGACAACGCTCGACAACGTCCGCAACCGGGTCGAGGCCCTTTCCTGGCAGGAGGGGAAGTGGCTCCGGGAGCCGCTCTCCGGCGTCCCCGATCTCGGCACGGCCGGGGTGACGGCGGTCGACGACCTCGATAGCGACGACTTCTTCCTCGTCACGGCAAGCCCGCTCCAGCCGTCGACGCTGGCGCTGGGCAGCCTGCCGACATCGGGCATGCCGAAGGTGACTGGTGTCGAGAAGCTCAAGAGCGCCCCGTCGTTTTTCGAATCGAAGGGGCTCATCGTCGAGCAGCACGAGGCGACCAGCGCCGATGGGACGAAGGTGCCCTATTTCCAGATCGGCCCCAAGGATCTGAAGCTCGATGGATCGACGCCCACGCTCCTCTACGGCTACGGCGGCTTCGAGATCCCGCTCCTCCCCGGCTACGAGGGAGTCACCGGCGCGGCATGGCTGGAAAAGGGGAACGTCTCGGTGATCGCCAACATCCGCGGCGGCGGCGAGTTCGGCCCAGCCTGGCATCAGGCCGCGCTGAAAGCGAACCGGCCGCGCGCCTACGAAGACTTCATCGCTGTCGGTGAGGATCTCGTCCGCCGCAAGGTGACGACGCCTGAGCACCTGGGGATCAAGGGGGGGAGCAATGGCGGGCTGCTAATGGGGAACATGCTCGTTCGCCGGCCCGATCTGTGGGGGGGCGTCGTCTGTCAGGTGCCGCTCCTCGACATGCGCCGCTACCACAAACTCCTGGCCGGCGCGAGCTGGCAGGGGGAGTATGGCAACCCCGACAAGCCGGAGGAGTGGGAGTACATCCGCGGCTTCTCCCCCTACCACAACATCGATCCGGCCAAGGACTATCCGCCGATCCTGATCACGACGAGCACGCGCGACGACCGTGTCCATCCGGGGCATGCGCGGAAGATGGCGGCCAGGCTCGAAGAGCACGGGCATCCGGTGCTCTCGTACGAGAACATCGAGGGGGGCCACGGCGGCGCCGCCGACAACAAGCAGCGGGCCTTCATGGACGCCCTCGGTTGGACGTTTCTCTCGAAGGAATTGAAGTAGGCACGCACCCCGTCGGCAGTTCCGCTGATTGCCGCCTGCCGGGAGATAGACGCCGCGGCTCGGGCCGCGTTCGGTCAGGGCCAACGATTCCCGATCAGACTGGAATGACGATGACGCCATTGAGCGACGAACAGCTCACCGCCATGTTGAACGATCTCGAATCGGACAACGTGGAACGAAAGGAGTCGTGGGCGGGAGATGGGCCCAAAAAAGGTCGTCAGGCGGTCTGCGCCTTCGCGAACGATCTGCCCAACCGATCGAAGCCGGGCGTATTGTTCGTTGGTGCCCGTAACGACGGGAGTCCCTCGAATCTTGATGTCACCGATCAACTTCTTCTCACGCTGGCCGACATCAAGACCGACGGAAGAATCCTCCCTCCGCCCACCATCGTCGTCGAGCCTAGAACTCTCAAGGGCGCGCGTATGGCCGTGGTCACTGTTTGGCCTGCCGATGCGCCGCCGGTTCGCTTTGACGGGCACGTGTGGATTCGCGTTGGTCCGCGCCGCGGACTTGCCACCGCGCAGGATGAGAGCGTTCTCAATGAGAAGCGGCGGTCGCAGGACCGTAGTTTCGACATCCAGCCGATGCATGGATGCCCGCTTAAGGAATTGAGCCGGGTCGTATTCGAGAACGAGTATCTGCCGAACGCGGTTGCGCCGGACGTTCTCGAAGCCAACGAACGCAGTTATGAGCAGCGACTTGCGGCGACGGGGATGATCGCTTCTGTGGACGATCCAACCCCCACCGTGGTCGGCGTGCTCACCCTCGGTAAGTCACCGCGATCCTGGTTGCCGTGTGACTATGTGCAGTTTCTGCGGGTTCAAGGCACGACGCTGACCGACCCGGTGGCCGATTCCGCGGAGATCGACGGTACGCTTGATCAGATTCTGCGGCGACTTGATGAAAAGATCCGGGCAAGCCTGACGACCGCCGTTGATTTCACCTCCGCCGTGCGTGAAATAAGGACGACGCCGTACCCGCTCACGGCACTGCAGCAGATCACAAGAAACGCGGTGATGCATCGAACCTACCAGCACACCAACGCGCCGGTCCGTGTCTACTGGTTCGATGATCGGATTGAGGTGCATAGCCCTGGTGGACCGTACGGTATCGTCACTGCCCAGAACTTCGGACAGCCGGGGGTAACCGATTACCGGAATCCCACGATCGCGAGCGTTCTCAAAACCCTCGGATTTGTGCAGCGTTTTGGCTTCGGCATCAGTGAAGCGAGACGCGCCATGCTCGTCAATGGAAATCCCTCGTTGGACTTCCAAGTCGAGCCCACGCACGTGCTCTTCACGTTGAGGAAAGCCACATGACGGTCCCGATCCTGACGTTTTTCAACAACAAGGGGGGCGTCGGCAAGACATCGCTGGTGTTTCATCTTGCGTGGATGCTTTCAGCAATGGGCAGGCGAGTCGTCGCCGTCGATCTCGACCCGCAGGCGAATCTCACCTCGGCGTTTCTTTCCGAGGATGAGCTCGAAGAGCTTTGGCCAGCGGAGCTTTCTCACAATCACAACAGCACAATCTATCAATGCCTGCGTCCACTCATGGAGACGGGTGACATACGATCTCCGCAAACGCGGCCCATCGCACCGGGATTATATCTTGTCCCCGGTGACCTGGGGCTCTCGAGTTTCGAGGACTTTCTCTCGCAGGAATGGCCGAATGCCCTCCGGCGCACCGATCTTTACCGCCCCTTCCGCATCATCTCCTGCTTTTGGCAGGTTGCACAATTGGCGGCCGAACAACACGGTTCCGATTTGATACTCGTCGACGTCGGACCCAATCTTGGCGCTATCAATCGATCGGCGCTCATCGGCACCGATCACGTGGCGATTCCGCTGGCGGCCGATCTTTTCTCGCTGCAGGGACTACGGAACCTCGGGCCTGCCCTCCGCGATTGGCGGGCCGATTGGCGTCAGAGGCGGGAGAATTGGCGGACTCCATCGTTCTCTCTGCCAGACGGGACGATGACTCCCATCGGCTACGTGCTCATGCAGCACATGGATCGCCTCTCCCGCCCTGTCAAGGCATACCGTAAGTGGTCTGATCGGATTCCTGTCACGTACCGTGAAACCATCATGGGCCAGCACCAACCAACTGTTCCGCTCGAGGAGGACCCCAATTGCCTTGCTCGACTGAAGCATTATCGAAGCCTCATGCCAATGGCCCAAGAGGCTCGCAGGCCGGTTTTTCAATTGACCTCCGCTGACGGTGCCATTGGAGCACACGCGTCGGCCGTTCGAGACGCTCGGTGCGACTTTGCGGCGCTGGCCGAAGCGATTCTCCGAAGAATTGATCGGGTAGATGGAGCACCGGACGAGCCTTGATTCGATCGACAGCACGTGATTCTTTTGAAAAGTCGGAATTGCTCGCCGCCGAACGTCTGCCGTGGGCGTCGCTCGTGGGACTCGGGCCGTCACTAGGCTCTTTTCTGGCCTCCTCCGCAGAATCTGTGGGCGCAGTCCCGCCCAACCTGCCACCATGGCAGACTCCAAAAAAAATCGCTGGGCATCGCTCCGGCTCAGAGCCGAAGCGATGCCCCGGCAGGAAGACCGCCCCCTGCCGGGGCACACTCTCTTGCCGCTGCTATGCCGCAATCAAAGGAGAAGAAGGGATCAGGGGGATCAAAAGGGATAAAGGGCAAAAGCCCAAAGGGAACCGTCAGCGGCCGTACCGCCGTCGTTCCAGTAATCCCAGCCCACCGGCGATCAGCCCCAACACGGCACTCAGACCGTTCGGGTCGATCTCGGGGACGCCGGAGAGGCCGCTGACCGGACTTGCGAGACGAAAACCGATGTAGAAGTACTCGTCCGACGGGGCGCCCGAGTCGCTGCTGGAGGACGACACATTGAACGCATTGTCGCCCCAATTGCCGCCACGCAGCCCACGAGACGAGCCGGGAGCACCATCCAGATCGTTCCACTGATACACGTTACCGCTCTGGTCAAACGTGCCGTAGGAGCTCCCGCTGTTCGTGAACGCGCCCACGTCCGTCAGGTAGTTTTGGCTGCCGCTGTAGGAACCATTCTGCGTCACAGAATAAACGCCGTTGTTGTAGTTTGCCTGATTCACCAAAATCCCGACGACGTTGCCCGGGGCCGTGTTGCTCTGCGTGGCGTAGGCGTAGTAGCCGCCAGAGCCGCTATTGAGCGTCGGCGAATAATACGCTGCCTTGTACCACTCGTTCTCAGTCGGGACGTAGAACGTCGGAGCAGCACTCGTATTCGGGTTCGTTGCGTTCTTGGCCACCGCGTTGCCGCTGGTCGCCCCATTCACGTTGTAGGCCCCGTTCTCCGTCGTCGTGCTGCCTTGTGCTCCCGTCGGCTGGCCGTTGGCCATCC